>CAIVDG010000061.1 GCA_903904615.1 uncultured Acidimicrobiaceae bacterium
ACTCCCGACCCGCCTGGTGAAGCTGTTCAGGCGTTGCTGTTCTCGGGCGTAGTGCGCAAGTTGTCATTCACCGGAAGCACTCGCGTGGGGTCATTGTTGTTGACACAAGCGGCAGAACGCGTGGTGAATTGTTCAATGGAACTTGGCGGGAACGCCCCGTTCATTGTGTGTGACGATGCAGACATCGACGCCGCCGTAGATGGCGCAATGATTGCAAAGATGCGCAATGGCGGAGCCGCATGTACTGCTGCCAACCGATTCTTTGTTCACTCGGCGGTGCACGACGAGTTTGTCCAGAAGTTCACGGCACGAATGTCTGCACTTGTCGTGGGCAATGGCCTTACTGAAGGTGTCACGCTTGGGCCGCTAGTGAGCAACGCACAACAAATTCGTGTAGCGCACCTCATTGCAGCCGCGGTAGATGCAGGCGCAACAATTGCCTGTGGTGGTGGGCTAACTCCAGCACCAATGCACGGTGTCGATGCCACAGTTCTGACCAACGTGTCACCCACCAACCCCATTCTGAATGAAGAAGTCTTTGGTCCTGTTGCTCCCATTGTGCGAATTGATTCAGTGGAAGATTCGCTGCCGTTGTTCAACAACGTCGAACATGGTCTGGTGTCGTACATCTACACACGCAATGTGGGTCGCGGAATGAGAATCGCCAACGCGCTGGAAACGGGCATGGTGGGTCTTAATCGCGGCTTGGTCTCCGATCCGGCAGCACCATTCGGTGGTGTGAAGGCATCGGGGCTTGGTCGTGAAGGTGCCCACGAGGGGTTGCTCGCCTTCCTCGAGACCAAATACGTATCAACAGAGTGGTGAAAATCCCGTAGTAATCTCGGCGGGAATGAGCGAGCAAACAGACACACAGCACGCCTGGCTGAACCCTGAAGACATTCAGGCCGTGCGTAACCAGGTGCCCCTGGTGTATGTCGATGCCGTTCCCGTGCGCACAGATCACGATGGCACCGTCACGCATGTGGGCATGCTGTTGCGCCAAGCCGCAGACGGCAATATCAGCCGCATGGTGGTGTCTGGTCGCGTTTTGCTGAATGAACGCATTAGAGACGCTCTCATGCGCCATCTGGAGAAGGATCTGGGCCCTATGGCCTTCCCGCGCATCCCGCCAGAGCCATCACCATTCACGGTGGTGGAGTATTTTCAAGATCCCTCGGTGTCGGGCTTCTACGACCCTCGTCACCACGCCGTCAGTCTTGCGTTTGTGGTGCCCGTCACTGGCGAGTGTCATCCCACCCAACAAGCTCTCGACCTTGCATGGTTCACTCCAGAACAAGCAGTCAGTACAGATGTCATTCGTGAAATGACAAGTGGTCACGATCGACTCATTCGTCTGGCTCTTGCGTCTGTTGGTCAATTGCCCTGAACTACTGTTAAGGCGTGCCCGAGGGAGACACCATCTATCGCGCAGCCGCAGCGTTGCGAACAGCGTTAGTAGGTCGAACTGTCTCCAAATTTGAAGCACAACGCTTAGTAGGCCCAGCACCTCGACGTGGTGCAGCAGTAGAGCGAGTGGAAAGCCACGGCAAGCATCTTGAAATTGTGTTTGACGACGGAATCATTTTGCATACGCACATGCGCATGACCGGTTCATGGCATTTGTATCACCCCGGAGAAAAATGGCGCAAGCGTCGCCATCAGGCTCGCGTCATTATTGAAACCGACGAATGGGTGGCTGTGTGTTTTAACGCACCAGTTGTGGAAACGTATCGCGAGTTCGACCAAACACGTCATCCACGGGCAGGGCGTTTGGGTCCCGACCTGTGTAATGAAAATGCTGACTTGCACGAATGCGCTGCGCGTCTCTTTCATTACGACAATCCCGATGCAACAATCGGTGATGCTCTCTTGGACCAACGCGTCATGAGCGGTGTTGGAAATGTTTTCCGATGCGAAGTGTTGTGGGCATGCGGCATTCATCCGTGGGCAAAAGTGTCAAACGTTCCGCAGTCAACCTGCCTCGATCTTGTTCTCACCGCAGCTGCGCAATTACGCGCAAACTTAAATTCACCAGTACGTGTTACTGCTCCCGATGTGCCTGGTGGTCTTGCGGTGTATGGACGCAATGGTCAGAAATGCGTGCGTTGCGGTGATGTCATTCGGCTAACAAAAATGGGCGAAATGGCACGTCTTCTGTATTGGTGCCCCGGGTGTCAAGTGGGGTGCGAGCCATACCCAGAACGCGACGACAGCGATCCCATTGCGCGCTCTATCGACCCGCATCCCGCAGGTTCTCAGTTTGTGGGCGACATCTTGCGGTCGCGCACAGCGTCGTAGACGTTCTTTACGCTCTGCCCATTACTCGGTCAACAGCAATTTCAATTGCAACACGATCTTGTCGCTCGCCGGGTTGGCGATATCGCCTTGCATACCCAGCAACCGCAGCAGCAACGCGTTCCGGGTCGGCGGTACCGGTCACTACGCCTTCCAGTGTGAGCCAGCGACCACCATCCACCTGGCTGACCACTGCTCGTCCGCCACGAAGCGCGTTCTTGTACTTCAACGATGAGGCAAAAGTAATGACGCGTACCACACGTGCATCGTGGTCGTATGAGAATCCAACAGGAACAACATGAGGCGAACCATCTGCACGCATAGTGGTGAGCGACGCCAGATGATACTCGCGTAAGAATTCCAACATCTCTGGAGTGATGTCGTTTGGTGTCTTCATGTCAGTTTGTGTTCAACGCGTCGAGCATGTCGACTTTGGTTGCACGCCATGCCGGGTACACGGCAGCAAGAACACCAACAACAAACGACATCACCATGATGAACACGGTGGAGCCCACGGGAACCTGGAACGACGTGAGGCCCTGGTCGCGCAGTGCGTACACAATGACCCAGCCAAGTCCCAGCCCGAGAACAATGCCTAAAACCGCTCCCAAAAGTGACGTGATGACACTCTCCCAACGCACAGTGGTGCGCACTTGTGATCGAGTCATGCCCACGGCTCGCAACAGTCCAATTTCACGTTGGCGTTCGAACACGGAGAGCAACAAGGTGATGATGATTCCGACAATTGCGATGATGACCGACAAGGCCAGCAATCCATAAATGAGTCCGAGCAATTGGTTTACTTGGCCTGCTTGCTCGTCAATGTATTCATCGCGCGACAACAGTTTTCCTTGACCGTAGTCATCGACAACCTTCTGAAGCTCGGCGCGAACCTTCTCGTTGTTCGCGTCTTTGTCCAATGTGATGTAGATGGAGAAGTCAAAACTTGACACTGTGGTTCCAGCAAAAGTCTCTCGGCTAATCACTCGATCG
>CAIVDG010000062.1 GCA_903904615.1 uncultured Acidimicrobiaceae bacterium
AACTGGTGCCACTACAAGAAAATCAACATTTGTCCTGCGCATAAGCAGTAACTAGCAAGTACATACTGTGAATGCCATGTGGCATTCAATGTTTCACCTCGAGCCAAGCGTTTTCGAGAAAGTACTGAGACCTCTTGCGCTTTATTTGTTCTTGCTGGTTGCGCTTCGCATAGGTGGTCAGCGCGAAATCAGCCAGACAAGCGCTATTCAGTTAGTTCTTCTGTTATCTGTTGCCAATGCTGTACAGAACGGGATCATCGGCACCGACGATTCAGTCTCTGGTGCAGTCATCGGCGCCTCAACATTGTTCTTAGTGAACGGCGTTGTAGAGGTTGTGGCTAGCCGAAGCCCCCGATTCCACTCGCTCGTTGTTGGTCGCCCAGTAGAACTCGTCACCAGAGGAAATGTGAATACACGCGTTCTGCGACGGCACCGCATCGGCATTGACGACCTCACGCAAGCCGCAATCTCCGCAGGTGGCGACACAATCGCAGATATAGAGAAAGCCCAGTTATCACCGAATGGATCGATTGTCGTTGTGTTGCATTCCGTGTCAGAACTTCGAGATCAACTCCGAGTGCTAAATGCGAAACTTGATCAATTGTTGAACAAGTAGTTACTCGAAGCGAAGACAGCCGTCGTCCAGGTTGGCAGTTGGTAGCAGGTCTTTTTCGGCCCAGTAGTCCTGATTATGCATCCACTCAGCCTTCTTCCCGGCCTTCGGCATGAGGTGCTGCGAGCGCATCAGATAGTTCGGGTTGAAGTTGTCTGGGTCCATCCACAGACCTATCTCCATGTCTGCATCTTCCGCACGTAACTGAGGAGTTGCTCGATGAGCACCTTTTGCTTCCATGTGACGGAACATGCGAAGAACAAAGTCGGCCATGATGTCGACGCGAAGAGTCCAACTGGCACGGAAGTATCCGAACACCCACGCAAGGTTTGGAACACCCGTAAACATCATTCCGCGATATGTCACCGTCTGACTCCAGTCCAACGGCTTTCCATCCATAGAGAACGGAATGTCGCCCAACACGCTGAGATTGAATCCTGTTGCCGTAATGATGATGTCTGCGTCGAGCTGAATTCCGCTCTTCGTCAGAATGCCATTCGCGTTGAAGGTTTCAATTTCATCGGTGACAACGCTGGCCTTTCCAGAACGAATTCCAGCAAACAAGTCACCGTCGGGAACAAAGGCAATACGTTGCTGCCACGGGCGATACGACGGAGTGAAGTGCTTCATGTCGAAGTCTTCAGGCAAGAGATCCCGAATGCCTGTGAGCAATTGGTCTTTCAGGAACTCTGGCTGATCAAACCCGAGTTGTGCAATGGTCTTCTGATCGAAAAGAACTTTGCGTCGAACAATTTCATGAATCCACATATCGTCAATCTCAAGTTGACGCAATGTGTCGGCAAGTTCATTCGCATTACGACCAGGAATGAAATACGTTGGTGAACGCTGCAACATTGTGATGTGTTCAACGTCGTTTGCCATGTTGGGAACCAAAGTTGCCGCCGTTGCACCCGAGCCAATGACCACAACGCGCTTGCCTGTGTAGTCAAGATCTTCTGGCCATGTTTGCGGATGAATAATTTGGCCCTTGAAAGAATCCATGTTGGGCCACTCTGGTGTGTAGCCCTTGTCGTGCTTGTAATAGCCCTGGCACATCCACAAGAAGTTTGTGCTGATCTGAGATTTCTGATCGGTTGCAAGATTGTGCACA
>CAIVDG010000063.1 GCA_903904615.1 uncultured Acidimicrobiaceae bacterium
GCCATCCGCGCTTTTGGCTGACGCACAGCCCTGATACGGCGATAAGGTGAGGGCTCCGAAATATTCGGGCGTTTAGCTCAGTTGGCTAGAGCATCTCCCTTACAAGGAGAGGGTCGGGGGTTCGAGTCCCTCAACGCCCACCAATTGTCGAATTCTTCGTTGAGTTCAGCCCTACGGGTCAGCCTTAGATCTGTGCTTCGGGAGATTCATTCCGCAACAAGTGTCAATTTTGCGTGAATCAACTTCTTTATAAATGTTCGTGACAGAGGCTTGTCTACTGGCACGTGAAGAGCGCTCTTGGTGTGAGAGTACTTGGTCATTTCCTTTGGAAACAGGTGCAGCACTGATCCGCTGAACGGGTAGTACCCCACGTGTTTCTTCGCAGCCATAATCCCGGCCACCACTATCCCATTCACTGAGAATGCCGGCATGCCGTAGCTAACAACTTCCTCTGCTTCTGGAACTACAGAGAGGATGTGCTCACGCATGGCGACCATGGTGTCTCTGTGTGGTTGAGGAGCAGCTTTGTAGAGAGCGGCCGTTGTGGATGAAATGCGTCGCGTCACTTCTGTAGTTTCCGTTCAGTTCCATTCATGTGTTCGGACCTACTTCGAAGGTCCCACTTTAGAGAATCTGGGTTGCTTGGCCGTCCAGTCTGCAATCCATAACTCGGGGGGTGAACTTTCCGAAGTAATGGTCGTGGTGAGAAGCGATGTGGTGAAGTAGGCCGGATTGCTCGACGGTGACAACCCAGACAATTCTGGAACTGTTGCCACCACAACGCCGTCGACAACGAGAAGGCCTTCACATCGTTGGCACAGTGTGGTTGTCGTGTTGAATCGTCCTGACACGCGCGCAGGAACATACGACATGGGGCTAGATCCGATGTTTCTAAAACTGCGCTTGTCGATGTTGGTCCAGGTTGCGCCCCGCACAACTGCAGATGTTTGCGGAATTCGCTTGCCAACCAGACGACCGCTGATTCCGACGCGGTGAATGTCGTCAACGTTTCCGTTAGCGGAGACCCACGAGTTGTAGTACTTCACACGTTTCACCACCGCAGAGAAATCAGTGGAGAGATTCGCACCTGTGTACGGCCAACGCACACGGCGAGACGCACGCACGGGGCAGGTAGTGCTGAGGTCTACACCGTCGAACTGTGCGCTTGTAGGAATGCGGGCTACCGAAAGAACAGTGGGAAGAATGTCAATTGAAGAGACAGGGCAGTTGTTCATTGCTCCTGCTTGTTGATTTGGGTACTTGATGAAGAGTGGTACGCGATAGATGTCTTCAAGTGTTGGCTTATTCGCGGGATTCACTTTGTCCCGGAAGGATTCGCCAGGCACGAAAGTCATTCCGTGGTCCGAAGTGACAATCAGCATTGTTCTGTCCCAATTTGCGGATTCTTTCAGCGACGTGATGAATGACAGCAGTAATTGATCAGTCGCAACGAACTGGCGAAGGAGAGATTGGTATGCATCGCGACGTCGGTCAATTGTGTTGCTGGGTCGTGGGTCGGTCTCCAGTTCTTTTCCTAAACGAAAATCGGTGGAGAAACGCCATGGGCGATGGGGGAGCAGAATGTGGGAGAAGTGCACCGTTGAAGTTGTTGATGTGCTCACGCGAGAGATGAGATTGCGAAATTCCGCGACTTGAAATTCTGCTTGTCGTTCTTTGTCGGGAACTTTGTTCGCACACACATCTTTTGGGCACAGACTTGTAATTGTTTGATACACATCGAGATCCATGTGGTCTTTAGTGAGTGTGAAGAGATTGACCGGATGATCTGCAAGTACGGGGTAGTTGCGCATTGTGGGCCACTTGCCATCAAGCATTGCTGGTATCGCTTCAGTCGTACGTTGGGCTGTCGCCAAAGAATTGCGATACCACGTGGAGTGTTTGGCTAATTCGGCGAACCCGGGGAATCGGGTGGCGTTGATGGTGCCGTTCGTGCGTAGAAGGGCATAGAGAGGCGCCTCGTCAAGCACCAGCCACACCACACTGATGCCAGCATTTGCGTCTCCCGAACGCGTGAGGGCCTGTGACGGCGAAGTACCTGGTGTTGCGCTAGCGAGGATGGCGAAAGCAAGAAATACGAACGCGAGGCGAGTGCGAAGACGGGGCGGGGTGAGAGAAAACACAAGGAACAATGGCGAAGGGTACTGAAATACTTGCCGATACCCAATGGTATGTGGGGTGATGAATGTGCTTTGCCGTATCTACCTAGTGTGAAGTGATGAGACCACGGCGCTTCACAGTTCAGTTCGTCGGCGCAATTGCGTTGGCGTCAATAGCCATGTCATCTCTTGCCCACGCTGCAGCTCCCGCGTCTTCGGTCACTGCCAGTGCGTGGTCGGTCGGCAAGAGCCGCACAGCTCACGGTGGAGCCCTACTTGCGGCATCAACAACAGGTGCCAGCGCAACGTTCACTCTGAAGCGCAAATCGTTCGCCATGTGGTACGTGGCGGGACCAGCACAAGGAAAGTTGGCTGTACTTGTTAATGGCCGACGAGTGAAGACCGTCGATCAGTACGCCTCGAAAGTGTCGCGTAAGTCAGTGTCCCTCAGTGGCGCTAAATCGGTAAACGTCGTGCAAGTTGTCGCGCTCTCTACGCGCAACAGTCGTTCGCGTGGAACAAAGGTGAACGTAGATGCATTCTCTGCATCTGCGGCAGCGTGCAGTGCCAGTTGTATTCGCAATCCCATTCACGCAGAAATGAACATCCCCTCCACTGTGCAACTTGGCGATGCGCCGTGGTATCCCACGGCTGTTCCAGAACGCAGTTCTCCACAGTGGGTTGTTGCTGTGGGAAGTTACGTACGCGGACAAGATGTCACTCCCATCGATACAGCGGTCCCCGTTATCCGTGCGGCTGCATGCGATCAAGCAAGAAAAGTTCCGCGTGGAATTGTCGTCTTGTCGTTCGGAAAACAAGTTGACGGCGGAACAAACGGTTTTGGTCGAACCATTCCGTACAGCACCATCGTTGCAACATCTGCTGCGTGGGCGGCCGGACTTGCAGAATGTGGCACAGGCCCATGGGAAGTGTCGCTCGGAACAAGTAACTCAGGCTCTGTCACGGGCTACAACGGATTCATCGGCGGCGGAACGTGGGCGCGAATGGTGGAGCAAGCTCGTGCGGCCTCTGACCCTCGCGTCACGGTGTCCGCAGCTGTCGATCTTGAGCCCGGATGGGGCCCACCAGGCCAAGCGCGTTCCTGGGTGGACGGATTTGTTCGATCATCATCTTTGCGTTTATGGAACTTTGGCTCTGCCGATGGTTGCCCGCAAACAGTGTCTACTGACCTCACGTGCAACAACGGATGGACCATTGATGATGTCTTGTGGGTGTCATCTCATGCCGGGCCAAACGTGTTTGCAATGCCGCAAATTCACACACAAAGCGGTTCACAGTCGCGTCAATGGGCTGTCATGGCAGCGCGTGCGGCAACTATGGCGATGCCGCTGCGTATCGGGGCCATCACTGTTCAAACAGCCGCGTGCAGCCAAGTACGTGGCGGATGCCCCACAACGGGCATCTCTGCATGGGATGGTTGGTCGCAACTGCGTCGATCAATTGATGCACTTCCAGGTGCTGTGGGAACTCCCGTGGGTGCCCCCATGGATATTCGATGGGGCTGGGCGAATGGTTTTGTGATTCCCCCTGCCACAACGACAACAACAACAACAACTTCAACAACCACCACGTCAACGACGTCAACAACAACTACAACAACAACGACCGTGCCGGTGAGCCCACCCACCACATAAACAACACAAGCCCGCCCCAGATGGGACGGGCTTGTGCGTAACGGAATGGGTTAGAGCTGAAGGCTCTTGATCTCGAGGAACTCTTCGAATCCGTATTCGCCAAGTTCGCGACCAACACCTGATTGCTTGTAGCCACCGAATGGAGCGTTGGGGTTGAAGCCTCCGCCATTCACCGTGACTTGACCAGTGCGGATGCGGCGAGCAATTGCGATGCCGGTTTCCTTGTCCTTTGCGAACACTGCGCCTGCAAGGCCGTACACGCTGTCGTTTGCAATGGCGACTGCATCGTCAATTCCGTCGTACGGAATGATGGACAACACTGGACCAAAGATTTCTTCCTGAGCAATGGTCATGTCGTTGCTGACTTCCGAGAACACTGTTGGCTTCACGTAGTACCCGGTGTTCAGACCCTCGGGTGCGCCAGGGCCACCGGCAATGAGTTTTGCGCCTTCTTCGATTCCCTTGTTGATGTACATCTGCACGCGGTCACGTTGTGCGGCCGATGCAAGAGGTCCAACGTTGGTGCCTTCTGCGAATGGGTCGCCCACTTTGATGTTGTTGGCGACTGCTGCAGCTAAGGCTTCTGCCTGCTCAAGCTTTGCGCGTGGAACAAGCATACGGCTCAACAGTGAACATGTTTGTCCGCTGTTCAAGAATGCCTGGCCTGTACCACCCATGACTGCCTTTGTGAAGGTTTCGTCGTCGAGGTCGTCGCAAATGATGTTTGCGCTCTTGCCGCCAAGTTCAAGTGCAACTTTCTTAATGGTCTCGGCGCCCACTTGCATAACGCGGCGTCCGGCGCGGGTGGAACCAGTGAAGGACACCATGTCAACGTCGGGGCTTGCAGCAATTGCTTCACCCACAACTGGGCCAGTGCCCGTGACAAGGTTGAACACGCCAGCTGGCAAGCCAACCTCGTGGATGATCTCGGCCAACATGAATGCGTCGATTGGCGCAACTTCACTTGGCTTCAAAACAACGGTGCAACCAGCGGCCATTGCGAATGCAACCTTTGCCGCAATTTGGTGCAATGGGTAGTTCCATGGGGTGATGCAGCCCACAACACCAATAGGTTCGCGAACGACTAATGAGTTCCCAATTTCCTTAGAGAAGTTGAAGGACTCTGCAAGAACAGCAGCCTGCTTGAACGAGTTGATGGGGATTCCGACCTGAATGATGTTTGACAGTGGCTTTGCCATTCCTGTCTCGCGTGAGATTGCAGATGCAATTTCATCCATGCGTCCACCAAGTGCATCGCCAATACGGTTCATGTACTTTGCACGCTCTTCTTTAGGAAGTGTGCTCCACGATTCGAAGGCAGCCTTAGCTGCTGCTGCAGCCTTGGTGACATCGCCAGCGGTTCCTTCTGGGATTGTGGCCATTACTTGTTCGGTCAAAGAATCGAAGACGGAAATGGTTGCGGTTCCTTCGGAAGCAACCCACTGTCCATTGATGTAGATCTTGTCGTAGGTAGTCATGTGATCTCCGTTGTGTGGCGCCCGAATCTGGGCGTGCCTCACACGCTAGGCGAAGTTGGTACCTATGTTCATAGCGAAGTAGCACCTCGGGCGTGAAAATGACACTTGTCAGGAAATGACACGGACAGGGGATGGTCAGTAGAGATGAGAACCAAGTGGATTGGGGCAGTTGTGCTGGCGGTAGCACTGGCAGGTTGTGGCGCTGACCCGTCTAGCCAGCCTGGTGCCGACATTAATGACACAAAATCAAACAAGGTGACGGGCGACGTTCACGAGTGGGGGATTGAGGTGAGTGCGAGCAAGGCACGGGCGGGGAAGGTTGTGTTTGCCATCGCAAACTTTGGCACCATCCAACATGAGTTCCTTGTTACAAAGACCTCGTTTGAACCAGGAAAGATTCCACTAGGCGACAACAACCGTTTCGATGAAGAACTTGAAGGCATCGAAGTTGTCGATGAAATTCCCGAATGGCCAGTGAATGAAGCCAAGGTGCTGACACTTGACCTAGAGGCGGGCACGTACGAGCTGTTGTGCAACATTGCAGGTCACTACGCGAACGGAATGCATCACACGTTCATCGTTGAATAGCGAGAGATTGTGATGCTGGTTTAGGCCAGCACGAATCCTTCGTAGCCATTTCGTACAACTTCGTTGCATTTGTCGACATAGGTAGGAAAGCCAATGAGCGGCATGAAGACGCGTGGTTTCCCTGGAACGTTGGCTCCCAAGTACCAGCTATTGCAAGATGGATACAGCGTCATGTCAGCAACGGCGTTCACAAACGCCACCCATCC
>CAIVDG010000064.1 GCA_903904615.1 uncultured Acidimicrobiaceae bacterium
AAGCAGTGGAGTTGGGCATCACCCTTATTGATAATGCCGACGTATACGGATTGGATTGGGGCGGAACTCATTTCGGTCAATGTGAAGAAGCACTCGGCAAAGTTCTTGCACAAACACCAGGACTACGAGATCAAATTGTTCTCGCCACAAAAGGTGGAATTATTCCTGGCGTCCCGTATGACTCGTCATCCACTTACATCACTGCGGCGTGTGAAGCATCGTTACGACGACTAGATGTCGACCACATAGATCTGTACCAAATACATCGACCCGACATGTACACGCATCCGGAAGAAATTGCCAAAGCATTTTCCTCTCTTCGGGCGCGTGGTTTAGTCAGCGAGTTTGGTGTTTCAAACTTCACTGTTGGCCAAACCCAAGCGCTTCATTCGTACCTCGAGGGTGGACTCGCGTCGACACAACCCGAGTTCTCCGCAACACAACTTGCTCCCATGCGAGACGGAACTTTCGACTTTTGCATGACACACCACATCACCCCTTTGGCGTGGAGTCCATTAGCTGGTGGCCGCCTCGCCACCGGAGAAGGTGTTTCTACAGACCTTCTTGCCGTCCTCGATGACCTTGCTGGTGCAAAATCGGTGTCTCGCGCAGCCATAGCAACAGCATTTGTTTTGGCGCACCCATCTCGGCCTATTGCCATTCTTGGTACGCAAGAGCCAGAGCGCCTTGTAGATCTGGCCAACGCTGTTTCTGTTCAGTTCACTCGTGACGAGCTGTACGCCATTGTGCAAGCAAGCGAAGGCCAGCCTCTTCCATGAGCGCAATTGAGGTGTCGTGGTTTAGCGCACTTTGTGACGACGACTACGAACAACTTGGAGTGATTCAAACTGAGTTACTCAGCAGTTGGAACCATTGTTCTTCAATCGTGCGCACTGTTCACGACGCCGGCTTTGACAATGTGTTATTGCCATCTGGATACGACCTTGGCATAGATACTTTGTCATTCGCCTCATCTATCGCGCCACACATCACGCGCATGCGACTCCTTACCGCTATTCGATGCGGTGAAGTGTGGGTACCTCAACTTGCCCGACAACTTGCAACGCTGAATCAGGTACTGAATGGTGCACTCACCATCAACATCATTTCGTCAGAGATGCCCGGGGAAACCCTCGATGGCCCCGCCCGCTATCGACGAACAACCGAGACCATGCAAGCCCTACGCACCCTCCTGAATGGCCAACGTCTCGACATGGACGGAGAGTTTCTGCAACTCCACATTGACGCGCCCCGTATTTGCAAAGAGATGGCATCTGCCCCGCCGTTCTACTTTGGCGGCCTGAGCGACGAGGCACGGGACACCGCAGCCAAAGACGCCGATGTGTACCTCATGTGGCCCGATACAGAAGACCAAATTGTCTCCGTCATGGACGACATGAAAAAACGTGCGGCGTCTTACGGCAGAACTCTGCGATTTGGGTACCGCGTCCATGTCGTTGTGCGAGATACCGAAAGTGAGGCGCGCGAGGCAGCAGCACATCTCATCGCCGCGGTAGATGAAGAGACCGGTGACGCCATTCGCTCGAGATCACTCGACAGCACAAGTACTGGAGTGCGACGCCAAGCAGAACTTCGCGAATCAGCCATGAACGACGGCTTTGTGGAGCCATTGTTGTGGACGGGAATTGGGCGCGCTCGATCGGGGTGT
>CAIVDG010000065.1 GCA_903904615.1 uncultured Acidimicrobiaceae bacterium
CAAGAACGACGTCAGCCGGAACCCATGTGCGGTAGTTCAATGCAATGTGTCCTCCCGGCTTCACCACTCGAAGTGCTTCGGTGGTGAGGCGCAAAGCATCGCTTGCTTTGCAATGTTGAAGTGTGATGTAGGAGAACACCGCGTCTACAGAACTATCGCTGACAGAAATTGAGCTGCCATCTGCAATGTGAACAGTGCGCAGGGTATTCACCCGGCCAAATCGCGCAACTGTTTCACGACACCGTTCGAGAAAAGCTGCGTCCACGTCTGTGGCAATAACAGAGGAAAACTTGCGAGACAGCGCAGAGGTCATGCGCCCAATGCCTGATCCAATTTCCAGCACGGACGACTCGCCAGCAATTGAGTTCCAGCCGAAACGATCAAGATAGATGTCAACCTCAGCGTCACCGGTCTTGACAAACTCATCGAGTGTGAGCGTGCTACCTGTCTGATTATTGAAGACCCAACCGGTGTCTCGTACTACTTCGTCTGCATTTCGACGCATCTCGGCACGAGTGCCAGCGGCACGCCATGGGATGAGTTGACGACGAAGAGCCATGCTCCGAGTATGGCAGGCGCGTTACTTGCGTTCAGGCAATGGTGCTGAATAGGCAGTGCCAGAGTCCAGGTCAAACGCCGAGTGGAGCGAGCGAACTGCCGATTCCATGTCTGCAGCAGACACCACGACCGAAACGCGAATGGTGCTGGTGGAGATCATGTGAATGTTGATGTTGTTGTCCGCAAGAACGCGGAACATCTTTGCTGCAACACCAGGGCTGGTCTTCATACCTGCGCCTACCAAGGACACTTTTGCAATGTCAGATTCGTGTGACACGCCTTGCGCACCGATCTCTTTTGACACGCGCGACACGATGTCTTCTGCCACTTTCATATCGGCTTTGGGAACAGTGAAGGAGATGTCGGTGAGGCCATCTTTTGATGTGTTCTGAACAATCATGTCCACGTTGATGTTGGCGTTTGCCAAATTCTCGAACACTGCTGCAGAAATGCCTGGCCGGTCGGGAACACCGAGCAACGTGACTTTGGATTCACTTGCGTCGTGCACGACACCAGAAATAATTGGCTCTTCCATGGAGGATTCTCCTTGTGACTTTTCCACGCTGACCCATGTGCCGTGTTCCCAGGTGAAACTGGAGCGAACATGAATGGGAACGTTGTGATTGCGGGCGAATTCAACTGATCGAAGTGCAAGAACTTTGCTTCCTACTCCGGCCATTTCAAGCATTTCATCGAACTGCAAATGTGACAACTTGCGCGCTTGCGGTGCAATGCGGGGGTCTGCTGAAAACACACCCGTGACGTCTGTGTAGATCTCACACACATCGGCATTCAATGCGGCAGCAAGTGCAACTGCTGTGGTGTCGCTTCCACCTCGCCCAAGCGTGGTGATCTCAGCATCTGTGGACACACCTTGGAATCCGGCAACCACCACAACTTTTCCTTCGGCAAGTGCATCGCGAACGCGATCACCTTTCACTTCAAGAATTTTCGCCTTGGTGTGAATGGTGTCGGTGATGATGCCCACCTGCGACCCCGTGAAACTGACGGCCTCTACCCCAACCCCAGCAAGAGCCATGGACAGCAGTGCCATAGAGATTCGCTCACCCGTGGTGAGCAACATGTCCATTTCACGACCAGGATGCACGTCGGACACGGCATTGGCGAGGCCCAGCAGGTTGTCGGTGGTCTTTCCCATGGCTGACACCACCACAACCACGTCATTTCCGTGCTTGCGCGTAAAGGCCACATGGTCGGCAACGGACTTGATGCGGTCGGGGTCGGCCACCGAAGTGCCGCCATATTTCTGAACGATGAGAGCCACTGTTGTCAAAGGCTACCCCTGTGCGACTAACCTGCCGACTTCGTGGGAACAGATAAAAGAGCACGTCAAAAAGCCAACCGCGATCGAGCACGCCAAGAGCGCATTCGAAAGCAAAAGATGAGCAAGGTCCGTAAGCGCGGCTTGGTTTTCGGAGTAGGTATCCCCGCCATCGTGGTGGCGCTGTTCCTTGTGGCCCGTCTCGCTGGTGGTGACGATGCGTCGGTCGAGTCGACCACTACCGCTCCTCCTGTCACGAATTCAGCAGGAATTGTTGAAGGCCAAACAGAATGTCCGAAGACCGACGGAACACAGGAAAAAGTCACAACATTCACTTCCTCAATGAAGAAGTGCATTGACGAGACAAAGTCCTACACCGCAACCTTCGATACCACCGAGGGCGAAATTGTTGTTGAACTCAACACCGCATCGGTACCTGGCACCGTGAACAACTTCGTTGCGCTCTCTCGCTACAAGTACTACGACGGTTCTGTCATCTTCCGTACTGACCCCAGCATCGACATCATCCAAGGCGGCGGCAAGACCAACACCGATAACCCCGGCTACTCCATCTTGGACGAGGGCGGCCCCTTCACGTACTCAGAAGGTGACCTGGTGATGGCACGAGGTTCAGAGCCAAACTCAGGTGGCGGACAGTTCTTCTTCGTCACTGGCCCCAAGGCATCACTTCTTGATTCTCAGGGAACATACGTGACATTCGGAAAAGTCACCAAAGGACTCGAGATTGCCAAGGGAATCATGGCGCTGCATAAAGCAGACGACAGTGGCCTTGGTGGAGCACCAAGCCGTACCGTCACCGTTACCTCGGTCACCATCACCGAAAAGTAAAACGCCTGCGTTCTTGCGAATGCGGTCCGTGTTGTTAGCCTCGCCGAGTACTCATTCGGGAGGATTGACATGAACAAGATCGGCATTTGTGGCTCAGGAATCATGGGCTCAGGCTTGGCAGAAGTTGCGGCAAAGGCGGGATACACCGTCATTGTGCGCTCACGTAGCGCAGCAACAGCACAGGCCATGATCACATCCATCGAAAAGGGCCTCGACAAGCAGGTGCAACGCGAGAAGATCACCGCTGACGACAAAGCAACAATTCTTGGTCGCCTGTCCGCAACCGACAAAGTGTCTGACCTTGCCGATTGTGATCTTGTTATCGAGTCAGTAGTGGAAGATCTTGATGTGAAGAAGGCGTTGTTCGCCGAACTCGACAAAGCTGTGAAGCCAAGTGCAATCTTGGCAACCAACACCAGCACATTGCCTGTTGTTGAAATGGCAATGGCCACTGGCCGTCCCGACAAAGTGTGTGGCATTCACTTCTTTAACCCTGCAACAGCAATGCCATTGGTTGAAGTTGTTCGCCCCATCACTGCATCAGACGAAACAATCGCTGCAGCAAACGACTTCACCGCAAAGTGCGGAAAGAACGGCGTACAAGTAAAGGACCGCGCAGGCTTCATTGTGAACGCGCTTCTCTTCCCGTACCTCAACAATGCAATTCGCATTTGGGAAACCGGAACCGCATCAATGGAAGACATCGACACCGCAATGAAGGGTGGCTGCAACTTCCCTATGGGTCCGTTTGCCCTTCTCGACCTTGTTGGCCTTGATACATCGCTTGCAATTCTCGATGCGTTGTACGCAGAATTCGCCGACTCGAACTACGCCGCAGTACCGACACTTCGTCGTCTTGTTGCTGCCGGAAAGCTTGGCCGCAAGAGCGGCGAAGGCTTCTACTCCTACTAACCCATAGTCTCGGTGTCGTGAAGACGCCAACAGACTGCAGGTGGAATTTCCCACCGTCACATAAGTGGCCACGTCGCGACTTCATTATTCCTGGCGCAGATCTTGAACCAGACACATTGTTGTATGCATACGCGCACGGGTTGTTTCCCATGTATGCAGAAGGCGAATTGTGGTGGTGGTCTCCAGTTCAACGCGGAATCATTCCATTGTCAGGGTTCCATGCATCACGCTCTTTGAAGAAGAGTGCGCGAAAATTCACATGCAGTGTGAACACCGACTTTGCAGGAGTCATGAAAGCGTGCGCTGCAAATCACACGGAAGGTGAATGGATTACTGACGAGTTCATTGATGCCTACAGCCAACTTCACACATTGGGTCACGCGCACAGCGTGGAAGTGCGTAATGCCACTGGCGACTTGGTGGGCGGTGTCTACGGAATTCGCATCAACAACTTCTTCGCCGGCGAATCCATGTTCCATACCGAGACAGATGCATCCAAAGTGGCACTGTTGTACTTGGTGGAACTCATGCAACTAGACGGCATGATGCTGTTCGACACGCAGTGGCTCACCGACCACCTCGCCAGCCTTGGGGGAATTGAGATTCCCCGTCGTGAGTACCTAGAACTTCTGGCGTCAGCGGTGGCCGAATAGCCCATTTCTGGTGTCTTTCCGGGCATCTCGTTGCCATACTTGACCCGTGACAGACGCAAGCACTCCCCGCCGCGATGACCCGTGGTTAATGCGCACCTACTCGGGCCATTCCACTGCCGCCGCGTCCAACCAGCTGTACAGAACCAACCTTGCAAAAGGTCAAACAGG
>CAIVDG010000066.1 GCA_903904615.1 uncultured Acidimicrobiaceae bacterium
AAGCTTCTTGGCCGGCGAAAGCACTCCAGTCTTCGTTGGTTCTGCACTCACCAACTTCGGTGTACAGATGGTGCTAGACGCAATTGTCGATCTTGCACCAGCACCAGAACCCCGCGCAGATGTCACTGGCGAACTGCGACCACTTGAAGCTGACTTCGCTGCATTCATCTTCAAGATTCAGGCCAACATGGACCCAAACCATCGCGACCGCATTGCATTCGCTCGAATCTGCAGTGGCAAATTTGAACGCGGTATGGACGTTGAGTGTTCTCGCACCGCAAAAGCGGTGGGCACGAAGTACGCCACCACCGCATTTGGTTCAGAACGCGAAACCATTGAAGAGGCATACCCTGGCGATGTCATTGGCATTGTGAACACATCGGGTTTACAAATTGGCGACACGCTGCACGCAGGCAAGCCAGTGTCATTCCCTGCACTTCCACGCTTCTCTCCCGAAGTGTTCGCTACGGCACGTCCGCTCGACTCATCAAAGTTCAAGCAGTTTCGTCGCGGACTGCAACAACTCGACGAAGAAGGCGTTGTCCAGGTACTTCGCGATCCAGACATGGGCGATGCCGACCCCATTCTTGCTGCGGTTGGTCAATTGCAGTTCGAAGTTCTCGCGCATCGATTGGCACACGAGTTCAATGCTCCAACGGAGATCCTGAATGCCGACTACCAAGCCATTCGCATTACCGACAAAGAGTCATCTCCCCGTCTACGCGAAATTGGTGGCATTCGAATTCTTCGACGCAGCGATGATGCGCTGGTCGCGTTGTTTCAAAGTCGCTATCGCCTTCAACGACTTGAATCGGACGAGCCATCTCTTACATTGACCCCCATCATTGCGGGTGGGCGCGACTGACATGATTCTCATTGACGCAGAAGGTCTCACCGCCTCGCGTCCTGGTCGCGCGCTTTTCACCAATGTCTCGGTGACAGTCAGCACCGGTGACCGCCTCGGTGTTGTTGGTTTGAACGGGTGTGGCAAAAGCACACTGTTGCGCATCTTGTCAGGGGAATCTGAACCCGAGGCTGGTGTGGTGCGTCGCGGACGCAATGCGCGCATTGGAGTTCTCCCGCAAATTCCACATCTCCCCAACGGCACTGTTCGCGATGCAATTGGTGGCACATGGCAGGCAGAAGCCATGTTGGACAAACTTGGTATGGGTGCCATGGCCGATGCTGACACTCGTGAGTTATCAGGCGGACAACAGAAGCGTGTCGCACTGGCTCAACTGCTTGCGGGTGAATGGGACTGCCTCATTCTGGACGAACCCACTAACCACCTTGATCTAGATGCCATCTCATTTCTTGAAGAGTGGCTCGCCAAATTCACAGGTGGACTCCTTATGGTCACACACGATCGCCACGTGCTGGACAAAGTCACCACGCGCGTATTGGAACTGGATCGGGGCAAGGGTTACATCCACATTCCGCAAGGCATCAACGCCGGGTCTGGTTATGCCGCCTACCTTGCCGCGCGTGCAGAACGCGAAGAAAATGCAGCAACTGCAGAACAAGTGCGCAAGAACGCAGCGAAGAAAGAACTTGCATGGTTGCGTCGTGGCGCACCAGCACGCACTGCAAAACCCAAAGCGCGTATCGCGGCTGCCGAAGCATTGATTGCGCAGAAAGCCGATGGTC
>CAIVDG010000067.1 GCA_903904615.1 uncultured Acidimicrobiaceae bacterium
GAAAGATTATTCAAGAACTTGAAGCGGTCTTCCGTGGCGCCGGTTGGAATGTCATCAAAGTGATTCTCGGCTCGAGGTGGGACGACCTTCTTGCACGCGATGTTGACGGAGTTCTACTGAACAAATTGAACTCCACAGTGGACGGCGAGTTCCAACGTATGTCTGTTGAAAACGGTGCATACATTCGCGAGAACTTCTTCGGACCCGACCCCCGTTTGCGCCAGATGGTGGCCCATCTCTCGGACGAAGAACTTGTGAATCTTCCCCG
The DNA here is from genome assembly GCA_903904615.1 of uncultured Acidimicrobiaceae bacterium. GTDB lineage: Bacteria > Actinomycetota > Acidimicrobiia > Acidimicrobiales > Ilumatobacteraceae > UBA2093. The sequence continues at coordinate 269 of CAIVDG010000067.1, forward strand.
CGGTGGTCACGACTATCGCAAGTTGTATGCCGCGTACAAAGCTGCAGCCGACAATTTGGGTTCCGGACGTCCTACTGCCATTTTGTGCAAGACCATCAAAGGATGGACACTTGGCCCACAGGTGGAAGGCCGCAATGCCACACACCAAATTAAGAAGCTGAACAGCGACCAACTTCGTGCCATGCGCGATCGTTTGCACCTTCAAGAAGAAATTCCCGACTCAGCATTCGAAAACGGCGAACTTCCCTATTTCCGTCCGTCACCAGATTCCGTTGAGTACCAGTACATGATGGAACGACGACGCGCACTCGATGGTTCACTTCCAAAACGCGTGCAGTGGACTCGCCGTCCGCTCACTCTCCCTGCGGCCGACGCGTTCGCAGAATTCACCAAAGGTTCTGGCGAACAAGAAGTCAGCACCACCATGGCGTTCACACGCTTGTTGCGCAATCTCGTGCGCGACGAAAACTTCGGGCCACGCGTTGTTCCCATCATCCCCGACGAAGCTCGCACCTTCGGCATGGATTCACTTTTCCGCGAGTTCCGCATCTATGCATCTCAGGGCCAAAAATACGAACCTGTTGATCACGATCTATTGCTGTCGTACGCCGAATCCACGCAGGGACAAATTCTTGAAGAAGGAATCACCGAAGCGGGAGCAATGAGCAGCTTCATTGCCGCTGGAACTAGTTACTCCACACGCGGTGTACCCATGGTGCCGTTCTACACGTTCTATTCCATGTTCGGATTCCAACGTGTGGGTGACCTCATTTGGCAAGCAGCCGATTCACGCACACGCGGTTTCCTAATGGGTGCAACTGCAGGTCGCACAACACTGAACGGTGAAGGATTACAACATCAAGACGGTCACAGCCTGGTTCTTGCCAGCACGGTTCCCGCATGTCAGGCCTACGACCCTGCATTCGCATACGAAATGGCAGCAATTGTTGAGCACGGAATCAACAAGATGTACGGCCCACATCCCGCCGACATTTTCTATTACGTCACGTTGTACAACGAAAACATGATCATGCCTGTAAGACCGGACCATGTATCGGCTGAAGACATCATCAATGGTGTGTACAAGTACTCGGTCGACAACTCCCCCACTCACGCATCGGTGTTGTTCTCAGGCACGGCATATGTGGCTGCCGCAAAAGCCGCGGAGATGCTTCGCGAGAAATACAACATTTCTGTCGACCTCTGGTCTGCAACGTCATACAAAGCGCTACGCGACGTCGCCA
>CAIVDG010000068.1 GCA_903904615.1 uncultured Acidimicrobiaceae bacterium
CCAATGCACAAGCATTGCTACAAGGTCGCATAGATCTTCCACTTGATGACACGGGCCGTCTGCAAGCTGCGAAGTGCGGTGAATTCATCCGTCAGAATTTTCCGGGTGCGCATGTTGTTGCCAGTCCACTCTTGCGTGCACAAGAAACCGCAGCGCACATTCAGTCGCAGTTCCACACCGATGATCGAGTGATCGAACTTGATTACGGGCAATGGGATGGCATGGCGCTGACCGATGTTCCCCTCGACCAATGGGCGCAGTGGCGTCGTGACCCTGCGTTTCGTCCCCCAGGTGGAGAAACGTTGCAAGAACTAGACGCCCGTGTGAGGCCTGCGTTGGAACAACTTGCAGAGCGAGCACGTGATGAGCATGTGGTCATCGTCAGTCACGTGTCACCAATTAAGAGTGCCGTCACGTGGGCTCTTGGGGTGGGGCCCGACGCAACATGGCGATGCCACTTAGATAGGGCATCAATTTGCCGAATCGCTATTGGCCCACGTGGTCCGTCGCTGACATCGTTAAACGAGACCGCACACCTTTTGTAAGGGTGGGGGGTGACGGTGAGTCACCCTGTAAGCGGGGTTCTGTACTCGCGCTGCGAGTGATGACCATCCCTCTATGCGGCCTACCCGAAGGAGTAGCGGGCGGGCAACCCTCCTTCTGCTTGGCCTTGCTTCGAAAGGGGTTTACCAAGCCACACGAATCGCTTCGCATGCTGGTGCGCTCTTACCGCACCGTTTCAGCCTTACCTGTGACGCTTGCGCATCCATCGGCGGTTTACTCTCTGTTGCACTTTCCGTCAGGTCGCCCCAACCTGGCTCTCGCCAGCTTTCTGCCCTGTGAAGCCCCGACTTTCCTCGACAATTTTCATTGCCGCGGTCATCCGGATAACTCACCGTCGTCTACGAGTGTACGGACGTGTGTAGAGAAGAGCCAGAGATATTCGTACTGCTACTGGGCGATAAATGTCAGTAGAGCATGCTGTTCAGGCTGGGCGTGTCCATAGAAAGTGGGGCACGAGTTCCTACTTCATTGAGAGGCCCAAGAAGCACCTGAACGGCACTGAGTGTGCCAAAAGCAGACGGAAGAGTTGCGATGAGCTCTTCGCCTTTTTCATTGATGGCAGGAGAGAACCCGACAGTGCCGCCGCGAATGAGCTGAGCTGCAACTGCTGCACGACGGGATGATGCGGCACCAAGACGCATCATGTCTGCACGCAACGCTGCTTCATTCGTGAGTGACACGAAGTACTGGTATGTGGCAGCAACGAGCGATTCAAGCCCAAGCGTGAGATGCAAAACATCTTCGGGAGTCTTTCCCTCTTCCACGAGAGTCAATGCATTGTCGCCGTAAGCGGTCATGAGTTTTGCATTTGGTTCGTTGACTGCCTGACCACCGCGGGCTGTGACGAGCGGAGCGATGACAGAAAGGTTTGTCTCGTGTGCGGCCGCGTACTTTGCGATGAAAGGCGAGACAGAGGACTCGGCAAGGCTGGTGACGCGAGAGTCACTGAGCATTACTGCGACCATTTTCTCCACCGACATTGCCGTACGAAGGAGAGCGACATCGGTGACGTGTTCGGTTTCGAGTTTTTCAATTTCGGGTACTGAACCGATACGGGCGATGGATCCCGAATGATGGCCGCCACCGCATGCAGCGAGGACTGCGCCACTAGCGACGATTGCTCCGCCAGAGCGAAGGATGTTTCGGCGGCTGAGCTGGGAAGGTGTGTTGTTGTTCATTGTTGTTCCTTCGCGTTTCTCTTAGGCCACCGCAATGGGGGAGGTGCCGGCGATGATGTTGAGCGCTGCAACGTGGCGAGCTTCGACAGTGATGATTGATGCCACCAGTGACGCTGCGTTGATTCCACGCAAACTTGCAAGGTTGCTGGTGTGAATGGCCACAGTCTCTTCTTCAAGGGCGGCCAACTGGCGTGCCATGGCGGCAACTGAACCAGATGGGTTGGCGAGTGGTTGTGTTGACGCGCTTGAAGCATTGGTGGCTAAGTAGCCCTTCAATGCTTGTGCGTATGCAACGTGGTGGTCGTGAACCAGAAGAAGTGCA
>CAIVDG010000069.1 GCA_903904615.1 uncultured Acidimicrobiaceae bacterium
CATGGTCATGGTCGCAACGATGATCGTGACCCGTGGCGTGCTTGTGAGCCTTGTGACGAGAATGGGCCCAGCAGCTCTTGCCACGGTCACCTTTTGAGGAACCTGAACTTGCGCTGGCGGCCTGAGCGCTGAGCCCGACAAGTACAACTGCGACCACAGCTGCCCGTGTGATGAGTGTGCGTGCCTTCTTCATGGTGTCCCCCTGTTCGTTGGTCTCTTCTCTTGACGAACGACGGGCCTGACTAGTTCCCAGAAATTCAGAAATTTCCCAAGAAATGCAAGAGCCCGGGTGCCGAAGCACCCGGGCGATTACGAAAGCTGTATGGAATCAGCCGCCGGAAACTTCCGACACCTTCTGCTTGCCAGCAGACAACCACGGCATCATCGAACGAAGTCGTGCACCGACTTCTTCGATGGGATGCTGGGCGCCTGCTTCACGCAATGCGTTGAAGTTGGCACGACCCTCTTCTGATTCCTTCACCCATTCGCGAGCAAACTTGCCGCTCTGGATTTCCTTCAGAATTTTCTGCATTGACTTCTTCGTTGCAGGTGTGATGACGCGAGGTCCGCGAGTGACGTCGCCGTACTCAGCGGTGTCGGAGATGCTGTAACGCATTCCGGTGATGCCCTCTTCGTACATGAGGTCCACAATCAACTTCACTTCGTGCAAGCACTCGAAGTACGCCATTTCTGGCTGGTAGCCCGCTTCGGTGAGTGTTTCGAAACCTGCTTGCACAAGTGCTGCAACGCCGCCACACAGAACTGCCTGCTCGCCGAACAAGTCGGTTTCGGTCTCTTCGGTGAATGTGGTTTCAATAACGCCGGAACGTGCGCCACCAATTGCTTCTGCGTATGACAACGCAAGATCTTTTGCCTTGCCAGTGAAGTCTTGCTCAACAGCGATGAGACATGGAACGCCACCACCTTCGGTGTATGTACGACGTACCAAGTGACCTGGGCCCTTTGGCGCGATCATGATGACGTCGACATTCTTTGGTGGGCGAATGCGCTTGAAACGAATGTTGAAGCCGTGTGCGAACGCAAGAGCCTTGCCAGCTTTCATGTGGCGCTTGATGTGCTCGTTGTAGGTTGCCTTCTGCTCGGTGTCTGGCATGGTGAGCATGATGACGTCGGCCCACTTGGCTGCGTCAGAAATGCTCTTCACGGTGAGACCAGCTGCCTCGGCCTTGGCTGCAGAGGACGAACCTTCGCGCAGACCAACAACAACTTGCACACCGCTTTCCTTCAGGTTGAGCGCATGGGCGTGACCCTGTGAGCCGTAACCAATGATTGCGACCTTGCGACCCCGAATGATTGATGGATCAGTGTCCTTTTCGTAATACATCTTTGCTGCCATCAGCTTGCCTTTCCCTTTGTGGCACCCTTTCGTGCCTCGCGTTCCAACTTCGGCAGGGCGACCCTGCCTGTTCTTTGGCTCTCCACGATGCCATAACCCCGCAACAATTCCTCAAAATCGTCCAGTTTCTGGGGTTCTCCATCGAGAGAAATGGTGAGGACATCGGCTCCGACCGCCAAAATCTTGGCTTCGAAGATGCCCGCGACTTCAATGACCCGGGCCCGCTGGTCGCCGTCGGCGCGCACGGTGGCCACCATGAGCTCGCGCTCTACGGACTTGCGGGGGTCAAGTTCGGTAATTCGCACCACGTCAATCAACTTGAACAATTGCTTCACAATTTGCTCGAGCGGAGTGGCAGAAATGTCAACAACGATGGTGATGCGGCTGTAGTTCTCGTCCTCGGTGGGCGCAACAGCCAACGAAAAGATGTTGTACCCGCGACGTGCGAACAAACTTGCAACGCGCGCAAGAACGCCGGGTCGGTTCTGCACCAACACCGTCAAGATGTGGTGATGATGTGAATCGCCGTATGGATTGTTTGCGTTAATGGTGCTCACTTCAGGAACTCCCTGCGGTTTTCTTGCGTGGGGTGAAGAAGAACATCGTCGTTGCTGGCGCCAGCAGGAACCATGGGGAACACTTTTTCGAATTCTTCAACACGGAATTCCACAACAACGCTGCGATCGTTAATGCTGTTTGCTTTTTCAATTGCGGCGTCAATTTCTTCTGGTGATTCAACACGAATACCAACACAGCCCATTGCTTCGGCCCACTTCACAAAGTCGGGACAACCGGAAAGATCTACTTCGGAATAGCGCTCGCCGTAGAACATTTCTTGCCACTGACGCACCATGCCGAGGTATGTGTTGTTCAAGATTGCGATCTTTACGTGAATGCCTTCTGTTGTTGCTGTCACAAGTTCTTGTGCGGTCATTTGGAAACAACCGTCACCATCGATTGCCCACACTGTTGCGTCGGGGCGCGCTGCTTTTGCACCAATTGCTGCTGGCACGGAAAAGCCCATTGTTCCCAAGCCACCAGAGTTCACCCATGAATATGGTTCGTTGAACTTCCAGAACAAGCTGGACCACATCTGGTGCTGTCCAACGCCTGCGACAAGAATTGTGTTCTTGGGTGCCGCATCACGCAGTTTTTCCAAACAGAACTGCGGCTTCAAACGCGCGCCGGGCTCGGATGGTTCATAGGTGAGTGGGAATTGTTCTTTCCACCCGTTCACGCGACTGCGCCATGGTGTGATGTCAACTTGCGTTGTTCCCTCGGCCAACAATTCCTTGACGGCCTTGACGATTTCTTCAACAACTAAACGGCAATCGCCAACAATGGGAACATCGGGCTTGCGCACTTTCCCTTGCTCTGCAGGGTCAATGTCGACGTGAATAATCTTTGCGTCGGGAGCAAAAGACGACACCTTGCCAGTGACGCGGTCGTCGAAGCGCGCTCCGAGAGCACACAACAGGTCGGCCTTTTGCATTGCGGTAATTGCAGTAGCTGTTCCGTGCATGCCGGGCATGCCGTAACACAGTTCATGATCGTCGGGAAAAGCACCACGCGCCATGAGTGTTGTGACCACAGGAATTTTCAGCATCTCTGCAAGTTCGCGCACTGCTTCTGCAGCGTGTGCTTTCAACACTCCACCACCCAGATACAACACGGGACGTTCAGAGGCCAGCAACAACTTTGCTGCTTCCTTAATCATGCGTGGATGACCCTTTGTAATGGGGCGGTATCCGGGAAGTGATTCAAGAACATCTTCATCGGTTGGCCAATGCCATTCCATTGTGTTTTGCAGAACGTCTTTCGGAACGTCGACAAGGACAGGACCAGGACGACCAGTCGTCGCAATGTGGAATGCCTGACGAATGGCAAGAGGAATATCTTCTGCGCGCATCACGAGTTCGTTGTGCTTTGTCACGCTGCGTGTAATTCCGACGGTGTCACATTCTTGGAATGCATCGGTGCCGATTGCGCTTGTGCTGACCTGACCCGTAATGCAGACCATGGGAATACTGTCCATGAACGCGTCGCACAATGGAGTGACCATGTTTGTTGCAGCAGGACCGCTAGTCACCATGGCAACACCTGGACGACCAGTGACATGTGCATACCCTTGGGCCATGTGACCAGCACCTTGTTCATGGCGAACAAGTACGTGACGAATAGATGACTTCAACAACGGGTCGTATGCGGGCAAGATGCAGCCGCCGGGGAGACCGAACATGATCTCCACGTTCTCCATCTCGAGCGAGCGGATTAACGCTTCAGCTCCCGTGAGAATCTCTTTTTTCGACATCTGGTGTCTCCTTCTGTCTGGCGGTACTAGTGAATCTGGTCTGAGAAATGAAAAAACCACCCCGTTGGGTGGTGAAAAGCGCGTGCGGCGGATGCCGACGCGCTAGAGAACTACTACGACGAGGCTCTTTTGGGCAGTTCCTGTCTTCATCCGTTTCAGTCTGCCACTGCCATTTGAGGGTTCGCAACCCCTAAAAAGTGTGGCAAATCCACTTTTTTGGCCGCCACCAGAACCCCAAAGGTGAGGGCGGCTGCGGTGAGGGCTGCGTTGGCCTTGAATGCCGAGAGGGGGTCTGCACCCAGCAAGTACAGGCCGGCCCGCGTACCCCCGCAACTAGGGCATGGGATGCCGGCAAACCGCTGGAGCGGGCACAAGCTGGGTTGGTGCTGTAGCCAGTCGGCGGCCATGCGGGCAGCGGGGCTGGCCATGGCCAACCCCACCACTGCAAGAACAGGCGACTTAACGACGGACAACGGTGGTCCGAGAGATGTAGTCCCACACACCCTGGCGAGTGGGCTGAACGAGGATGAGGACTGCGCTGATGATGCCAACAAGGCCCGTCACCCACCCAAGAACAATCTTGCCAAGCAGCTCTCGCAACAACATCTGCTGCATAGTGGCGGGCGCTCCGGTCTGAAGGTCGACCACATACAAACCCAACATCTTCTTCGCGGGCGACGTTGACTGACCCCACAACACGATGCTCCAGATCAACCAACCGATTCCACA
>CAIVDG010000070.1 GCA_903904615.1 uncultured Acidimicrobiaceae bacterium
ATGTCGGTTCTCATCAGTCGACAATTTCATCATGACGTCGTAACCAACTTTGTCCAGCATGGTTCCGGTGTTGCGGTGAGAAATACGTGTGGCGAGTTCTTGCACAGCCACGTAACACATTCCGTCTGCAGCAGATTCTGGTTCAGGAACAATTGCGCTGCTCACTTGAGCCATACGACCATCTTCAAGTTCGCGAGGTTCTACAAGACCGCTGACGGTGATGTAGTCGCGCATGACGATTGCGTGCCGTCCTTCTTCTGCAGTCCAACGCTGCGCCCATGTTCCCCACGCAGACTCTCCGCCAAACATGCGAGAAATAGTGCGCGTGTACCACGGCAAATTGTCTTCAGTAAGAAGGTTCACTAATAAGGCAGACCGAACTCCTTCGGGCAACTCAGTCTCTCCATAAGAAAATCCGTCGGTGAGCAAACGCTGCGCGCGATCCCATGGCACATAATCGTGTGGGTACCAATCTTCGGCACTGTCGAGGTGACGATTCAAGAGACGCTCTGCCTCTGGTTCAAGTTCGGAGAGAAGGGCGAGATCGTCCATACGCCCAACCTAGTCCCCTACCAAGCAGTAGGGAGGTCACTATGGTTCGGGACTAGTTCACCTGGCGCTCGAAGCCCTCCCAGTACGGGGCTCTCAGAATGAACTTTTGCAATTTGCCAGTGGCAGTACGTGCAAGTTCGGTTCGGAACTCCACCACTTTCGGACACTTATACGCCGCAAGCTTGGTTCGCACATACGCGATGAGCTCATCTTCGGAGAGTGCCGAGTCTGGTGTCTTCACCACCAACGCCAATACCTTCTCGCCCCACTTTTCGTCGGGGATGCCAATCACAGCAACTTCGGCAACATCGGGGTGAGAGAAGACTGCATCTTCCACCTCGATTGATGACACGTTCTCGCCACCCGACACAATGACATCTTTTTTGCGATCGGCGATAGTGAGATAGGTGTTGTCAGAGATGTATCCGCCATCGCCGGTGTGGAACCAACCGTCCACAATTGCTTTGTCGGTCTCCACGGGTTGATTCCAATAGCCCTGCATCACGGTGTTGCCGCGCGCCAACACTTCGCCTTGCGCATCAACCTGCAATTCAACTCCCAACGCAGGCGCGCCAGCTGCTCCCAACTTGGCTGCACGCTCCGCAATGGTCAGTGCAGACCACTCTTTGCGTGTGCGATTCATGGTGAGCAATGGCGAGGTTTCTGTCAGACCATAAATTTGCACGAACTCCCATCCGAGTTCTGTTTCAATTCGCTCGATGGTCTTTGTGGGTGGCGGTGCACCAGCAACAACCATTCGCACAGAATCGCGCGACGTTGACACACCTGTTTCAGATGCGGCATCAAGGATCATGTTGGCAACAGCGGGTGCACCACACAACATGGTGATGCCATGTTGTGCAATTCGCCGAAGGATTTCTGTGCCGTCCACCTTGCGCAAAATGATGTGCGTTCCACCCATGGCAGTCACCGCGTACACCATTCCCCAACCATTCACATGGAACTGAGGAAGCGTGTGGAGATACACATCGGATTCATTTACATTCATTTGCCAACCAAAGACTGCAGAGTTCACCCACAAACTGCGATGTGTGAGTTGCACACCTTTCGGGCGCGCAGTGGTTCCACTGGTGTAGTTGATTGTTGCAGTGGCATCTTCATCTGGAGTCCACGGTTGCGGTTCGCGGTCGTAAAGGTAGAGAACCTTGTCTGACTCCGCGCCGATAATGAACTTGTGCTTAGCCTGCACCCCAGCCATTGCTTCTTCAAGTTCAGGATCAACAATGAGCACCTCAGCGCCACAGTGCTCGATGATGTATGACACTTCATCGGCAACCAAACGGAAGTTAATAGGGACAAGCACGCGCCCAAACCCGCTGACGCCAAAGAATGCTGTGAGCAATCGCGCTGAGTTCTGGCTCACCATTGCCACTCGAGCACCCTGTGGTACTCCCAATGCATCGAGTGCAGCAGCCTGCGCACGTGCACGACGTGCCATCTCTGCATAGGTGATGGTTCCCCATGATTCGCCCGGCTGATCGGGTTCGTCAATTACTGCAATTCGGTCCCCGTAGACCTGTTCGGCCCGACGGAGGTGGTCAACAATGGTGAGCGCTACCTTCATATCTCTACCGTAGGCGTTCGAGTGCCTCGACTCTTTCACGGAACTGACGCACGGTGCCCCACAGAATCTCGTCCACCGGTTTGACATCGGTGATGCGGCCGGCAATCTGACCTGTGAGCGCTATTCCTGCCTCGAGATCTCCGCCGAAGTACACGTCTTGGGTGTTCGCGAATTGATCCATGCCAACTTGGTCTTCATGCTCCAAGCGTGTGGTGCGCTCGGTGCGAAGGGCACGAAGGCCGGGGCGACCGAAACGATTCAAAAACACAGTGTCGGTCTCTGCTGCATTCACAATGGCGTTCTTCCAGTTGTCGTGAACGGGAGACTCTTTGGCGGCAACCATGCGAGTACCCATTTGCACTGCTTCTGCACCCAAGGCAAAAGCAGCGGCCATTCCGAAACCATCGGTGATACCGCCAGCAGCAACGATGGGAACATTGACATTTTCTGCGACCAACGGCAGTAACACCATGCTGGCAACATCACGTGGGTTCTTGAAGCCGCCGCCTTCGCCACCTTCTACAACCAATCCGTCTACGCCGGCTTCTACTGCCTTTAACGCTGCAGCAAGAGTTGGTACAACGTGAAACACGGTGAGCCCTGCACTCTTCAGTTTGGCGGTGTACTTCGTTGGGTCCCCCGCCGAGGTGGTCACAAACTTCACGCCTTGTTCCACCACGAAATCTGCAATCTGCGGGTCACGAACAAACGCTTGAGCGATGTTCACACCGAATGGCTTGTCGGTGAGTTGCTTCATCTTGGCAATCTCCACTTTGATGGCATCGAGTTCGCCGGAAGAGGTTTCGATGATGCCCAAGCCTCCTGCATTAGAGACAGCTGACGCCAACTGAGAGCGCGCAATCCATCCCATGGGCGCTTGGATGATGGGATAGTCAATTCCCAGCATTTCGGCAATACGGGACTTCACGGGGGCAGGACGAGATTCGGTCATCTCCACACACTAAATCACCCGGGTATGACCACGAATTAGCCAGCGAAGACAATCTACTTTTCGCTCCACCGCACCAACTTTGGATACGGTGACCTCATGACATCACGCAGAGTGGCACTAATTAACGACGGCAGCTTTTATGTGGGCCCACCACTGGCAAAACGCCTTGCAGAGAGTGGCCACGACATCGTGATTGGTAATCCCGCCGACGGGCTTCTGAAAGAGTTGGAGTCACTTGGTGCGAGGGCAGTTGGTGTGGACGATGTGCGAGACCTCTCGAAGCCCGAAACCGCCCCCACTCTTGTTGCAGCCGCAATGAAAGCCTTCGGGCGCATCGACTGTGCGGCGATGTCTTCTGGTCTCATTGTGACTGGGTCGTTGGTGAAGTCATCGCGAGAAGATCTCGACAAGGTGTATTCCGGGTGCGTTGTTGCTCCGTATGAATTCTTGAAGGCTGTCTTGCCTGTCATGGTGGAACAAAAAGGTGGTCAGGTTTTGGTCATTACAAGTGCCTCAGGCTCACGCCCCACACCCGGTGCTCCGCTGTACTCGTCAATGCGCGCTGGCGCCACCATGATGGCCAAGAATGCCGCGCAAGAAATGGCACGTCACAATGTTCAGGTGAACTCGGTGGGAACCAACTACATGGATTTCCC
>CAIVDG010000071.1 GCA_903904615.1 uncultured Acidimicrobiaceae bacterium
ATGGCACTTCGTCCTAGCGAAGCCCTGCAAGATGTGGGCGAGTTCATTCGCTTGCAACGCGAAACGGCGCAGAAAAGCATTCGCGATCTTGCACGTGCTGCCGGCGTATCAAATCCGTACTTGTCGCAGATTGAACGTGGCATTCGCCGGCCATCGGCCGACATCTTGCAGCAGATAGCCCGCGCACTCGAGATTTCTGCCGAAACGCTGTATGTGCGTGCCGGCATTCTCGATGGAACACCTCCCGTTGCCAGTTCGGTTCCCGAGTCCATTAACTCTGACGACAAACTCACCGCCGAACAAAAGCAGAGCCTTTTGTCGGTGTACAGGTCCTTTGTGGGCAGTAATGAAGCGTCTACTCCCACTGAAGGGAATGACAGCCCGTCTAGATAGGTTGAACCACGCATGCGTCGCGTAGCCATTCTCTCGCTTCACACGTCGCCACTCGCACAGCCTGGAGTCGGCGACGGTGGTGGTATGAACGTGTATGTGCGCGAGCTTGTGTCTGGTCTTGCACACGCTGGGGTCGACTGCACCACCTATACACGTGCGTGGCGAGACGACCTTCCTTCAGAAATCTTGGTAGAGCCCAACCACAAAGTGGTGCACATTCCTGCCGGCGATCCTTTTATGCCTAAAGACAACCTCATCGATGTTGTTCCGCAATTCACCGACAACGTGTTGCAACACATCCAGGCAAACGGTGGTACCGATGTTGTGCACGCCAACTATTGGCTCAGTGGGCTTTCTGGTCACTCACTGAAGCACGAACTGAACGTTCCCCTTGTCAGCACGTTCCATACTTTTGCGCGCGTGAAGGCCTTGGGTGGTGACCCCGAATCAGAATTGCGTGAACGTGCCGAAACTGAAGTGATTGGTTGCTCCGACGCAATTTGCGTGAGCTGCACCGAAGAAGAACGTCAGTTCATTGAGTTGTACGGAACACCACCAGGGCAAATTGAAATTGTGGCCCCCGGCGTTGAACATGCATTTTTCGCACCCGGCGACAAACGCGGTGCTCGCAAAGCACTCGACCTTGGCGATGGCCCTGTTTTGCTGTTCGTTGGTCGTATTCAACCCCTCAAGGGAGCCGATGTTGCAGTGCGCGCACTTGCAGCGCTTGGTCGCAAGAACGCCACATTGCTCATTGTGGGCGGTGCAAGTGGCACGGAAGGCGAGCGAGAAATCGCCCATGTTCATTCGCTCATTCAAGAATTCAAACTTGAATCGCAAGTTCGTTTTGTAGAACCACAAGCGCATCACATTTTGTCTACGTACTATCGCGCGGCAGATGTCGTTCTTGTTCCAAGCCGTAGCGAAAGTTTTGGTCTTGTTGCACTTGAAGCCGCAGCGTGCGGAACACCCGTTGTTGCAAACGCAGTGGGCGGCTTACTCACCATCGTTGAACATGGCCGCACAGGATTCTTGGTTGCAGACCGTCAACCCGAAGTATTCGCCCGACACATCGCAAACATCTTGGATGACCCTGCATTGTCAGAACGCATGTCGGTTCTTGCTGCCGAGCGTGCTCGTGGATACACGTGGAGTTTCGCTGCAGCGCGTCTTCGTCGTGCGTATGCAGACCTCACATCTCGCGACCGCGTGGTGTGCAAGTAACGCATGAGCGAACTTTTTGGCACACACGAACTCGATTCACTCGAGGGCCACATCACTCATTGGTTGTTGACCATGAAAGACCGCAACGAGACAATCGTTGCTGTAGACCGTGGCGATATTGGTGAGCGCCGTTGGTATGTACGAATGCGTGGCGAAGAGAAGGAATTCACCACTGTGTGGCTCACGCTTGGTCAGCGCACGCTTCGCTATGAAACCTATGTCATGCCCGCTCCAGAAGAGAATGCTGAACAGTTGTATGAACACGTTCTGCGACGCAATGAGTCG
>CAIVDG010000072.1 GCA_903904615.1 uncultured Acidimicrobiaceae bacterium
AAGCAATTGTTGCGGCCAACCCGGACGTCATTTTCCTGGCCGACACAAAGTGCTGTCAGCAGACCGCTGAAACAGTTGCTGCTCGCCCAGGTTGGGGCGAGATTAAAGCTGTGCAAAACGCCAGCGTGGTGGAACTAGACGACGACATCGCTAGCCGTTGGGGACCACGCATTGTCGATCTCATCGAACAATTCGCCGCCGCCTACGAAGCATTTCAAAAGCAGGGCTAATCGCATGAACTCGGTCATGACTCCGTCTGGCACGGTGTCGCAGAATGCCATTCACGGTGCAAGCCGTTGGTGGGTACCCACTGCTGCGGTGGTGCTGCTGTGTGCTGTGCTGGGCGGCGTCATGATTGGGCCTGCGGGCCCCGAGTGGTGGCGAGTTCCGCTTGAGTTGCTCAATCGTTTGCCGTTCATCACTATCGACAGCGGACTTACGCCAACAGAATGGTCCATCGTGTGGAACATTCGCGCACCGCGTGTGGTGTTGGCAGCGTTAGTTGGCTCCACGTTGTCGTTGGCAGGCGCCAGTTACCAAGGCGTGTTTCGTAATCCGTTAGTAGATCCGTATTTGTTAGGCGTAGCAGCTGGTGCCGGGTTGGGCGCCACCATTGTCATCACAGTGAACAGGTCAGGAAGTAGTTCGTGGATTATCGACCCACTTCCACTCGCCGCGTTCTTGGGCGGGCTTGTTGCAGTGTTAGTCACATACGTGGTTGGCTCTCGCGTTCGCGGTGAAAGTAATTCCACATCGTTGGTTCTGGCCGGTGTTGCTGTTACGTCGCTCACCACGGCGTTACAGACATTTCTGTTGCAACGCAACTCCGATGTAGTGCGTCAGGTGTATTCGTGGATTCTCGGGCGCTTGTCGTCAGCAACATGGGGAGATGTACGGCTTGTCCTTCCGTATGTCGTCATTTCCACAATTGCGTTGCTCTTTCACCGTCGCTTGCTCGATGTGTTGCGCGTGGGGGATGAGGAAGCAACAGCACTCGGTGTGGATGTGTCGCGTGTACGACTTGTAGTGGTGATTGCGGCAACACTTGGCACCGCGGCAGTTGTTGCGGTCAGTGGCCTCATTGGCTTCGTCGGAATCATTGTTCCGCATGCTGTTCGACTTGTTGTTGGTGCGTCGTACCGCATCGTGCTACCCATGTGCATCTTGGTGGGTGCAGCGTTCCTCATCCTCGCCGACATTCCTGGTCGCGTCCTCGACAACCCTGCAGAAACCCCCATTGGTGTCGTCACTGCATTCTTGGGTGCACCGTTCTTTCTTCTCATTCTTCGTACACGACAGGCATCACGATGACTTCGCTTTCTTTTGACAATGTTCGCGTGTCCTATAACGGACGCACGGCCGTAGCTGGCTTTTCCGATGCGGTGAAACCAGGTGAGTGGTTGTGCATCATCGGTCCGAATGGCGCCGGTAAGTCGTCATTGCTTCGTTCTATTGCAGGAGTCACGCCGCATGCTGGTCGCATACTTGTTGATGGCTCGCCGTTATCTGCACGCTCGTCGCGACGTCGCGCACAGTTGATTGCGTATGTTCCGCAATCGCCTGTGTTGCCCTCAGGTATGACTGGCGCTGAGTACGTCTTGTTGGGTCGTAATCCGTTCGTTACTCACTTCGGCCGTGAATCGGCGCACGATTTTTCCATGGTGAGCGATGTGATTGAGCGGCTCGATCTTGCAGAACTTGCAGAACGAGATGTGGACACCTTGTCTGGTGGAGAACGTCAACGTTTGGTGATAGCGCGTGCCATTGCCCAAGAAGCTCCCATCTTGTTGTTGGACGAACCCACAAGCGCA
>CAIVDG010000073.1 GCA_903904615.1 uncultured Acidimicrobiaceae bacterium
GTTCTGATGGACCAAGCGCACGCACAACGCAATACTTCGAGATGTTCGGTAATCGTGCGATCTATCACGAGGGATGGATGGCGTCGTGTTTCCATGGGCGTGTGCCGTGGAATCGTTTCGGCATGGTGCCATTCGATGGGCCGCAGGAAAAGTGGGAGTTGTACAACATCGCCGAAGATTTTTCTCAAGGTGTTGATCTGTCGGGTGAGTATCCCGAGAAGTTGGCACAGTTACGCGATGTGTTCGATGCAGAAGCGCGGCGTAACAACGTGTACCCGTTGCGTGAGCCAGGCTCAACTTTGGGTATGACCGTTGTGCCTCCCACAAGTTTGAACGGCGCGAAAAAGATGACATACACAACAGACCATGTGCGTATGCCAGAGATGTCCGTTGTCAGTGTAAAGAACTGCTCGTTTGTGATTACCGCCGACATCACTGTTCCCGAAGGTGGATGTGAAGGTGTCATTGTGTGTCAAGGCGGAAACATGGCGGGCTGGACGTTGTATGTAGGGGCCGATGGTCGCCCCACCTATCACTACAACTGGATGGGCCACGATCATTTTGTGGCGACATCTTCTGTCACGTTGACGCCTGGTCGCCATTCCATTGTGGTGAATCACGCCTACGACGGCGGTTTTGGTGGCGGTGGTCATTCGGTGTTGCTTGTTGATGATGTTGTGGTGGGGCATGTGTATGTGGAACGTTCCGTGCCTGTGGTGTTCTCCATGAGTGGAGAGACATTTGACGTTGGCATGGACACAGGCGCTGCGGTGGGGGACTATCCGCACGTGTATCGCTTCTCCGGGCAGATTCACGGCGTCACCATTGAGCGATTGAGTGAGCCATCTCCCGATGTAGTGGCCTTGATTGTCGAAGGCGAGTTCCGCGCCAGTCTTGCCACTCAGTAGAAACAGCCCTAATTGTGGGGTTTTCAGGGGTACGGTATGTCTATGGAGGCTCGCGTTCTCACCTGGAATTTGTGGTGGCAGTTCGGCCCGTGGCGTGAGCGCCAGCCGGCGATTTTGTCGGTGTTGCAAGAACAGAACGCCGATGTTGTGTTCTTGCAGGAAGTGTGGGCACAAGAAGGCGGGCTAGATCAGGCGCAGTGGTTGGCTGATGAGCTCGACATGTTTGTGGCGCGCACAGAAGGCCCGTGGTACGACGATGGTGTCAGTTTGGGGAATGCCATTTTGTCGCGCTGGCCGATCGTGTCGTGGGAAGTGCATCGTCTGCCCGATGCAACTGGTGCACCTAGTTATCGACGCGCTGTAGTTGCGCTCATTGATTCCCCGTTCGGTCGCGTATGGACAGTGTGTACTCACTTGGATCATCGCTTTGATGCATCAGGTACTCGCATTGCACAGTGCGAAGCTTTGAGTGGAATTGTTGATCAACTTCGTGTTGACCCTGAGAATGAGATGCCGGTGTTAATGGCAGGAGACTTCAATTCGGTTCCCGACTCGGATGAGATTCGCATGTTGACGGGACGACGTGAACCCGCGATTGAAGGATTGGTGTTTACTGATTTGTGGGAGATTGCCGGTGATGGCAATGGGTTTACGTGGCGACGCGATAATCCGTACATCGAAGACTCCACGTGGCCGAATCGACGTTTGGATTATGTGTTTGTGTCGTGGCCTCGTCCACGGCCCATTGGAAATCCATCGAGCATTTGGTTGGCCGGAGTGGATCCAGTTGCCGGAGTGCAGGCCAGTGACCACGCGGCTGTAGTGGCTGATATCCGTCTGGCTCTCGAACCGCTCTAGATCACTTCGGGTGTCGGTATCCCGCCGGCCGGGGTACGCCTGTCTACAAAAAAACTTGTCGGGATACCAGCAAGTTTCTCACGGGATACCAACAAGACGGCATGCCGTCACGCGGGAAATGCGTCATGCAGGGATGCCGTCACGCGGGAAATGCGTCATGCGGATAATGCGAACAGTGATGGGAAGCCGTCACTCGACGGGATGCCGTCACGCGGGGAATGCGTCATGCGGGGATGGGGAGCAAAACCTGGTGGAATACCGACGAATTTCTTTGGGGTAGTGCCCGTCCCCGGCGGCGGAATACCGACAGCACGTCATCGCACACTTTCGTACACATCTCACGCATGCCAATGAATCAAAACAACCCATTCTCAAACATCATTCGCGGAGTCGAAGCCGATGTCCTCTGGGCTTTGTGCGAAGACCCACTCTTCCAAACCGCCACCGCTATCGCACGAGAGTGTGGCCGATCACGAAGTGAAGTCAGAGTTGTTCTCAACTATTTCGCAGCCACCGAAATCGTCACGGTCTTCCAAGACGGCGGCTACAAATTCTTCCGGCTCAACACACAGCACCCACTTCACAGAGAGGTGATTGCCCTATCGCAGTCATTTCTGCGTCAGGGGATTACCACGCGCAATTCATTCGCTTAATGCCGTTGATAAATGAGCTTTGCAGGTATGCAGGTTCGCTGGTGATCTCAAGAGTCGGCACGCGGCGACGAATCTCATCGAACATCACCGCCACTTCACGGCGTGCGAGGTTGGCACCCAAACAGAAGTGAGGTCCACCAGCACCGAATCCCACTTGTGCAGGAGCCACGGGGCGACGAATGTCAAAAGTATCCGGGTTCGTGAACACGCGCTCATCACGGTTGCCTGATTGATAGAACATCACAACTTTCTCACCAGCTGCGATCTTCTGGCCGTTGATCTCGGTGTCTTCGGTTGCCGTACGGCGGAAGTGAATAACCGGTGTCGCATAGCGAACAATCTCTTCCACTGCAGTCTTGGTGTGTGTTTCAAAATCATTGAACCACAACTCACGCTGGTCACGATTCAATGTCAATTCACGCATGCCGTGTCCAATAGCGGTACGAGTTGTTTCGTTACCGGCCACCACAAGCAAGATGAAGAATGATCCGAACTCTTGTGCTGATAAACGCTGACCATCAACTTCGGCATTCATCATCACTGATGCAATGTCATTGCGTGGATTCTTCAAGCGGTCTTCACCAAGCGCAAGGGCGTACGAGAAGATTTCGCCACCTACGCGGACCAAGTCATCAAATGTTCCTACATACTCGGGGTCACCCACGCCAAGAATGGTGTTTGTCCAGTTGAAGATCATCTCTTCGTCACTCTCGGGAATGCCCATCATGTCGCAGATGATCTGCAATGGCATCAAAGCTGCTACTTCACGAACGAAGTCGCATTCGCGTTCGGGGAAGCGTTCAAACATGCGATCAATCACTGAACGCGAACGAACGCGCACCGACTCTTCAAGCGCAGTGATCTCTTTTGGTGTGAAACCCTTTGACACGATGGAACGCAGACGGAAGTGCTTTGGGTCGTCCATGTTGATCATGGAGCCAAAGAACTCGTTGATCTCAACAGGCAGGTCGCCAATGTTTGAGCCGTTACCGCTACAGAACAACTGAGGGTTACGGCTGACATGCCAGATGTCGTCGTGGCGAACAAGGGCGCGGTAGCCAGGCCCGGGTGGGATGGGGGAGTTCTCCACCATGCGCTCTTCAAAGAAGTGGAACGGAGACTCATCTCGCAAGGTCTTGAACGCCCCGAAACGCCAGTCTCGCGGCTGTACCCAGAACTCTGGGTCGGAGAGGTCAATGTCGCTGAGGGGCACGTTTGGCGTGGTCATACAGGCAGATTAGGTGGCGAACCCATCACATTCCCTCACGAAGGCTGAAAATGCCTCGGGATTGGCTACTGTCGAGGGGTCGGTTCGACCCGCGGACCACCAAACAGGGAGAGTTAGATGCCCGAAGCAGTCATTGTCGCCACAGCCCGTAGCCCCATCGGCCGCGCCAACAAGGGATCTCTTGTTGATCTTCGTCCCGACGACATGTCGGCACAAATTGTCCGGGCCCTCATGGCCAAGGTTCCACAAGTGAAGCCAGACGATATTGAAGACCTCATCATGGGTATCGGTCAGCCTGCAGGCGAAGGCGGATTCAACATTGGTCGTATGGTCGCAATCCTTGCTGGTCTCGACAACGCACCTGGCGTGACCGTGAACCGTTACTGCTCGTCGTCACTTCAGACAATTCGCATGGCAGCACACGCCATTCGCGCTGGAGAAGGCGATTGCTTCATTGCAGCTGGTGTTGAAACCGTCAGCCGTTACGCATCAGGCGCAAGCGACTCTGCACCAAACGCCATCTTCAAAGAGCCAGGTTCACGCACTAAGTCACGCGCTGAAGGTGGACAGGGAACATGGGCACCAGCACAGGGTCTCCCCGACGCATACATCGCAATGGGTCAGACCGCAGAGAACGTTGTTGAAATTGAAAACGTCAGCCGCGAAGAGATGGACCACTTCGGTGTTCGCTCTCACAACCTCGCAGTTGCACACCAGGAAAATGGTTTCTTCGAGCGCGAAATCACACCGCTTGTTTTGCCAGACGGCACTGTCGTGAGCAAGGACGATGGTCCACGCGCAGGAACCACCTACGAAGCAACATCACAGTTGAAGCCAGTGTTCCGCCCCGACGGCAAAGTCACCGCCGGTAACGCATGTCCATTGAACGACGGCGCTGCCGCTGTCATGGTCATGAGCGACACAAAGGCAAAACAACTTGGTCTTACACCGCTTGCGCGCATCGTGTCATCGGGCGTGTCTGGTTTGAACCCAGAAATCATGGGACTCGGACCCATCGAAGCATGTCGCCAAGCACTGAAGCGTGCCGGCATGACCATCGATCAGATCGACCTTGTTGAAATCAACGAAGCATTTGCTGCACAGGTTTTGCCATCGGCAAAGCACCTTGGCATCCCAATGGAGAAGTTGAACATCCACGGTGGTGGTATTGCTCTTGGTCACCCATTCGGTATGACCGGTGCTCGCATCATGACCACACTCATCAACGGACTTCAGTGGGAAGACAAGCAGTACGGCATGGAATCAATGTGCGTTGGCGGTGGCCAGGGCATGGCGATGATTGTTGAGCGCTTGAGCTAACAACTCGTTCAAAAACTGAACGTAACTAGTCAGTAGTTACAGATCGCGAGTCAGCGGTGGTTCTCAACATGAGGGCCACCGCTGTTCCGAATATGACCATCAATCCGGCAGCAAAACCGAACGTGAGAACGCCGCCGTGTTCTTCGGATGATCCGTACAGCACAGGCGCAATCAACGACATGATGATTCCAGCGATGAGGTCGCCGCTTCCGTTGAGGCCTTGAGCAGCCGCAGCGCGTCCCTTTGGCGCCACCTGTGCCATCAATGATTGCGTCGCTGGAATAGACAATGCACCGATGACGCCTTCCACCACAGCGAATCCCACGAGCAACCAAGCGCTCTCCAGTAATCCGTAGACAAGAACAAGTGGTGCGGTGAGGAAAATGCCGACGACGGTCATCTTCGACGCACCGCGTTTATCCGCAATGCGTCCACCAGCAGCACCCAACAAGATGAACGGAATGGTGTACAGCAAGAACGTCAAACCAACCATCAGATTGGTGCCGCCACGATCGGTGATGTAGCGATCCCATAACGCGTCGTAAATGCCAATGGGAATGAACAATGTGAGCGATGCAAGCGCCGCAGCGCGCACGGGACGAAGCCGCAACAGTTCGAGACTGAGGCGCTTTGATTCGTTAGTAGTCGGCAATGACGGAAGTTGTCGCGGGAACACGACAAGAAATGCAGTGAGTGCCACACCACTGAAGATAAGGAACGCTCCGCGCAACCCGAATGGCTCAATGAGTAATGCGCCAACCAGTGGGCCTCCCGTGTGACCCGCTAACTCCATGCCGCGCAAACGCCCTAAACGTTCTGCTGCGCGTGTCTTATCAATATTTGCAGCGATGGCCTTGATGGCGGGTCCGCTTGTTCCTAGCGATGCACCAGTGATGGCGCGCGCAATAACAAACATCCACAGCGAGTTTCCGAAGGCGAATAATGCCGATCCAATTGCAGCCAAGATCAATGCAGCGAGAACGAATCGTTTTGGCTTTCCGCGGTCGGCGTACGGAGCGAGAAACAGCTGAACAATGAGTGATGCCAGAAACCCAGATGCTGCAATGAGGCCTAATCCGGAATCGGCAAAGCCGTACTTGTCCTGCAAATCAGAGAGCGCAGGAAACACCATGCTGTTGGCAACAGGAACACTGAATCCACACAACAACAGTGGGCCAATGCCCATCGTGAATTTTGCAATGCCGCGTTCTTCAGCCATAAGTGTCCAACCTAATGGACAAGGCGAACCGCTCTAGCGACCAATTGCCGCAAGAACAGCGTCGTTGAATGCGGGCCAGTACTCCATGCCCCATTCATCGAATTCTTTTTCCGCCAACATCACGCAGGCACAATCGGCAAGGGGGTCTACCCACATGAATGTGCCAATGCCGCCGAAGTGTCCGAATGTGGATGATGAATTACGCGAACCCGTCCAATGCGGAGTCTTCTGTCCGCGAATTTCGAAACCTAATCCCCACGGGCACGGATCGAAAGTTCCGATGCCTGGTACTACTCCAGAAAGTTCAGGGAAAACAGGCAGGACAGCCTCAACGAATGTCTCTCGCGCAATCAACGTGGGGGAGCGCAACTCGTGCACAAACTGCACCAGATCGTTCACAGTGGAATGAACATCTTTTGCACACGAACCTTCAAGTGCGGTGTTGTGCATGCCAAGCGGCGCAAACACGGCGTCGTCAATGTATTCAACGAATGCAATCCCAGTGGATTGTTCAATGTGTGCAGCAAGCATGTCGAATCCGGTGTTTGAATAAATTCGCTTTACCCCTGGACGCCCAACAGGTTGCGCGCCATCGAAGGAATACCCACCCGAGTGCGACAGTAAGTGGCGAACAGTGCATCCTGTTTGACCTACGGCATCGTCAAGCGAGATGCTTCCTTCTTCCACGGCAATCAAGGCTGCGTATGCCGCTAATGGTTTGCTTACAGACGCAATGCGCTGTCTGCGCGAAATGTCGCCGTGTGAATCAACACCATCTCGATGAACGACAGCGACCGATGCGACGACAGGCCACGAATCAACAAGTGCCCAAGCACTATCGAGAGACGACATGTCAGCCGTGGTTGCGAATGAGTTCAGCGACGCGGAACGCAAGGTCGACGCCCTGGCGACCATTCAAACGAGGGTCGCACACCGTTTGGTAGCGGTAGTCGAGATCGTCGTTCGTGAGGTCGTCGGTGCCGCCAGTGCATTCGGTGACGTTGTCGCCGGTGAGCTCTACGTGAATACCGCCGGGCCAGGTTCCTTCGGCCTTGTGTGCACGAACGAAACCTGCGATTTCACCCACGATGTCTTCAAACTGGCGTGTCTTACGTCCGTTTGGTGCGGTGATGGTGTTTCCGTGCATTGGGTCGCACGCCCACACCACGGGGTGTCCGGCTTCTTTCACTGCACGAAGAAGAGGGCGAAGACCGTCTTCAATCTTGTCTGCACCCATACGTGAAATAAGCGTGAGGCGACCAGGAATGCGGCTGGGGTTCATCTTTTCGCAGAGTTCGACAACCCATTCCGGAGATGTAGTGGCTCCTACTTTGCAACCCACTGGGTTTGCAACGCCACGCAAGAATTCAATGTGAGCACCGTCGAGTTGACGCGTGCGCTCGCCAATCCACAACATGTGCGCAGATGCGTCGTACCACTGACCAGTTAATGAGTCTTGGCGGGTGAGCGCTTCTTCGTATCCCAAGATGAGTGCTTCATGACTCGTGTACACATCTACTTCATGAAGTGACGAGTAGTTCTCGGTATCGACGCCACATGCGCTCATGAATGCAAGCGCACGCTCAATCTCGTTAGACAGAGCAACGTAACGCTGACCTTCAGGGCTGGACTTTGCATATTCCTGGGTCCACGCACTCACGCGATTCAAATCTGCGAAACCACCCTTAGTGAACGCGCGCAACAAGTTCAACGTTGATGCCGACTGTTCGTAGGCCTGCAGCAAGCGATCGGGATTAGGAATTCGTGCATCGGCAGTGAAAGCAGGATCGTTCACAATGTGACCGCGGAAAGAAGGCAATTCAATGTCGCCAATCTTTTCGGTGCCCGATGATCGAGGCTTCGCAAACTGGCCAGCCATACGGCCAACCTTTACAACAGGAACTCCCATTGAATAGGTGAGCACAACTGCCATTTGCAGAATGACACGCAACTTCTCGCGAATGTTAACGGCGCTGAACTCGTCAAAGCTTTCCGCACAGTCACCGGCCTGCAACATGAAAGCGCGACCTTCGGCCACCTGACCAAGTGCACTTTGCAGTGCCCGTGATTCGCCAGCGAACACCAATGAAGGTTGCTCAGAGACCTTTTTCAGAACAACATCGAGAGCAGCCGTGTCTGGCCAGTCTGGTTGTTGTTGTGCGGGGTAGGCCTGCCACGATTGCGGAGTCCAACGGTCTGCCATAAAGAATCTCTTGGTTAGACGGCGAGAATGCGCTCTGCGTCGTCGCGCAAGCCTTCAACGGCACGGCTGACAAGGCGGCGAGCAGCCTCTGCAGTGACGCCAAGGTCTTCGCCAACTTCACGGAAGCTCTTGCGCTCACCATCGAGAAGACCGAAACGCGCTTCTACTGCGTAGCGAGCACGGTCATCGAGGGTTCCGAGCAATTCGTCGAGCAATTCAGAGTCGACCAATGCCATGACTGCGTCTTCAGGGGTTCCCTGACCGTTGTCCATGAGGTCGCCAAGTGTTGCGTCGCCATCGTCGCCCACGGTCTTGTCGAGAGACACTGGGGTGGTGAGGCGGTGCAGTTCTGCATTGCCGGCGTCGAGTGTTTCGCCATCGCCAGATGCCTGACGAAGTGCTGCACGCAAGCTTGCGGAGCGGTCACCAGGAATACGGATGAGGCTTGCCTTCTGGTCGAGCGCACGGCCAATCGCCTGGCGGATCCAGAATGTTGCGTAGGTGGAGAACTTGAATCCACGGCGCCAGTCGAACTTGTCTACTGCGTGCTCAAGACCAAGGTTGCCTTCTTGGATGAGGTCGAGGAGGTCCATGCCCTGTGGCAATGGGTAACGACGAGCAATGGAGACGACGAGACGAAGGTTGGAGCGAATGAAACGATCCTTTGCGGCGGCTGCATTGCGCAGGTCACGACGAAGCGCTGCACCGCGCTCGCCAGCTTCGAGGCGCTTGGCTGCTTCGCGACCAGCTTCGATGGCTTTGGAAAGCTCGCGCTCGTCCTCGGCGGTGAGGAGCGCAACTTTGCCGATGTCATTGAGATAGAGGCCAATTGAGTCATTCATGATGCAGTGTTCAACCGTTTTTTCGTAGTGCTTTGTTCCCGTGCGTTCCGTGGCAACGGGCACATGGGAGGTTCGACGAGGAGGGGGTTCTCCAAGTGGGGATTGATGAGAATAACAGAGGGGTGGGGTCTCGTCTAGGGGTAATTTGTTCTTTCTCATTTCTGCAGGTAGAAGCACCCCTCGGGCTTCTACACTCGCCACGTGCCACAGCCCGCCTCCCACCAATTGGGCCTCCTCGGAGGGACCTTTGACCCACCACATCTTGGGCATCTGGCTGCCGCACGTGCTGTTCAGGCACAACTTGGTCTTCACCGGGTCGACCTGCTGGTGGCAAACGATCCGTGGCAGAAATCGGGTGACCGCACCGTGAGCCCAGCGGCTGTTCGTTTAGAGATGGCACGTGCGTTGGTGACGGATACCCCCGGACTTGGGGTGGACGACCGTGAGATTCGCCGCGGCGGTCCTACGTATACGGCCGACACGTTAGAAGAGATTCATCGCGAGTCACCCAACACGGAGATCTTCTTGATTGTGGGTGCCGATACAGCGGGACGAATTCACTCGTGGCATCGCCCCGAGGTGGTGTTGGCACTCTCTACGCTCGTCATCGTGAATCGCACCGATCATGCATCAGATATCGCAGGAGCGACAAGCGTGCATGTTCACATGGACCCCGTGAACGTGTCCAGCACGAGCATTCGTGAACGCGTTGCTGCTGGTCAATCGCTCGACGGTTTCACAACGCCAGACGTTGCGCGCATCATTGCTGAACATGGTTTGTATGGAGAGCGCACGTGAGCGCTATTCCAGCACGTCGTCGTCGCCGCATGATTGCCGCAAGTATCACGTCGGTCCTCACAGTTATTGCTCTACCCAGCGGATTAGTTCTTGGCGCGAACGAACTACTGAATGAAACGGGTGGAGACAAAGTTGATAACAACGCAACAATCTCTATTCCGCTGACTCCCGTCACCATGCTGGCTGTGACGAACTCTCGTAATGAAGTCGCATCGCTTGCACTTCTTGCTGTTGATCCGCAATTGCAAGGCGGCACCATCGTGTCAGTTCCTGTTGGCGCGCGAGCAGACGTTGCAGACGGAGAAGCACCACGACGAATTTCCGATTCATACGCCACCGGTGGTGTGACTGCATTGAAGACCGATGTGGAGAACTTGCTCAACGTGTCGCTCGAGAATGTGGATGTTCTTACCGCCACTGAATTGGCGTCCGTTCTCGCACCCGTTGGCACA
>CAIVDG010000074.1 GCA_903904615.1 uncultured Acidimicrobiaceae bacterium
AGGGACGGCATTCCAATCCCACGTCTCGGACTGTTGACCCAAGCTCTCCCACAACGTGGCGCGTACCTCGGATGGGCTCACACCAATGTCGGCAAGATGTCTCAACGTAACTGCACCATGTCGTTTCGCAAGACGTTCACCATCGTCACCAACAACTAGTGGAACGTGTCCGTAGACCGGCGTTTCGTATCCCAAGAGTTTCTGCAAATACACCTGCGATGGCGTAATCCCTAGCAGGTCGTCCCCACGTACTACTTCTGAAATGTTCTGATGAGCGTCATCAACAACGACTGCAATGTTGTAAGACGGCATGCCGTCATTGCGGCGAAGCACAACATCATCTACTTCCCCACTCACGGTGCCATGAATGTAATCAGTGAACGTTTCCGTACCGCCGTGTGCACGAAGTCGAAGTGCACCGGGTCGCTCTTGGCGACGTGCATTTCGTTCAGCCTCACTCAATGAACGACATGTTCCCGGGTACAGCGCAAACTGACCGTGTGGCGCAGCTACTGCGTCGCGAATGTCTTTGCGCGAACAGAAGCACTCATATGTCAATCCGCGCTCCACAAGCGACGCAATTGCATCGTGATACAGCGCCAGTCGCTCGCTCTGCAAGATTGGCGGTGCAGCGGGCACGATTCCAAGAGAAGCAAGATCGTGTGACTGCGTGACGGCGTGTTCACGAGTTGCAGTGAACTGATCAAGATCTTCCCATCGCACGAGGAAAGTTCCACCGATAGAAGTGGCCGATGCCCATGCTGCAATCGCTGTGCGAAGGTTTCCCACGTGCAATTCCCCAGTGGGTGAAGGAGCAAACCGGCCGATAATTGTCACGCCCACACGCTAGGGCTCACAGCAGGTCTACCCTGATGCTTCGTGGAGCCCCGCCAGCGACAACTGAACCGACGCGAGCGGATGAACGTAATCCTGAACCGCGACGGACCATATTGCGTGTGGTGCTCGGCCCCGCTAGACAATTCACGAAATCAGCCCACCACCGAACACTTAGTTCCGCGTATTAAAGGTGGTCCCAGCTGGCTAGAAAACGAACTCGCGGCCTGCAAGCGATGCAACAACGAGCGTGGACATCAGAGCCCGGCCGGGTGGCTACAAGACTGTGTTGGCATGGGTCGCACACCGCGCACGGACATCATCATTGGTGCACTTGAACGATTGCAAGCAGCGATTCTCGAACGCGGTGGTCAACGCAGAGCACGTCCCTACATAGATAGCCAGTTGCGCCGACTACGACGAATGTAACTACAGCTCTTCAGCGAAGCGGCGTGAGAGTTTGGTGAACAAGCTCCAGCCGAGAATCATGGCCACGCCTGCAACAAGTGCACACGCACCTAGGTTGTCCCAACCAGGAAACGCGCTGTCATACATGCTGCGACGAAAGCCTTGTGCGAAGACTGCCATGGGGTTCAGATCGAGAAGGCGTTGTACCCACTCGGGCACTTTGCCTTCAATGATTGCTGGCGTGTACACAATGGGCGTTGCGAAGAACCACACCTGCGTAAAGATCTGCCAGAGATACCCAAGGTCGCGGAAATACACGTTTGCAGCTGACAAGCCGAGTGCAAGACCCGATGCAAACAACAACAGCAACAGCATTTGCAACAGAACAATCGGAATCCAGGGGAAGAAATAACTTCCGCCAATCACCAATGCAATGGTGAGAAGCCCCATCTCAATTCCAAACTGCACGATTCCGTGGAGTGAGTTTGCAAACACCAATACTTCACGTGGGAAAGCCACTTTGCGCACTAACGCTGCATTCGCAAGAAGAGAATTCATTCCGGTGTTTGTGACCAACATAAAGAAGTTCCACGGCAACAAACCACACAACAAATACAAAGCGAATACTTTGATGTTGCTGTTCACACCAACTGGTGCCTCAGCTTGGAACAAGTGGCCGAAGACAAATGAATAGATGGCAACAGTTGCGAGCGGATTCAACATGGACCACGACCAGCCAAGAACGGACTTGCGGTACTTGGTGCGAAGTTCACGAAGGGTGAGGTTCCACAGCAACTCGTGAGAGGCGGCCACTCTCTTGACGGGGGCAATAAGTGATGCGACTGGATTAGCGGCCACGTTCGGATCTCCAGATCTCTTCTAGTCGGCTCTTCATTATTGCCCCTGCAGCCTGCTCATTGAAGCCACGCTCAATGTCAACCCGTGCTTGAGCCCCACGTATGCGTGCTTCCGATTGATTGTGAAACACATACCGAAGCGTTTGAATAGCTGATTCTTCATCCGGGTCTGCCCATGTAGCAGCGGGGTCATAGCCACCAGCTCCAGCACCAACAGGAACTGGTGACCACGGAACAAGGAATGAGTTCTGTTCCGTCATGAAGTCTGTATTCCCTGAATAATTCGTAGCAATAACAGGAACACCGTGGCTCATTGCCTCGGACAAAGTAAGACCAAGACCCTCCGAACGATGCAGAGACACGTAGCAGTCCGCAAGTGAGATCAACGTAGAAGTCTGTAGATGGGTGAAGTACTCATCAATCACTGTGATGTCTGCGCGTCCTTGTGCTGCTGACAACAACACTGCTCGATCTTCGGGTCGCTTGTCGCCATTCATTGTTTTAATAACAAGTTGTGCA
>CAIVDG010000075.1 GCA_903904615.1 uncultured Acidimicrobiaceae bacterium
AGGCATCAATACGCTGACTGACAGTTGGAGTTTTGCGGTTATGGCATATCGCATCCTCACGCTGGTCCACCCGCTCAAGGGCGATGTCGTTCTTGACGGACATTCTTGGCCGAACTGTCGCTGCCACGATTACCCCGTTAGTGCTTCCACCAGCAGGCCCTGCTGCAACCCCGGAAACAAAAGCTGTGTTGGCCGGCGGTACAGCAACATTCACCACCGTGACAGGAACTGGGGGATTGGGTTCTTCGACGGTCGGTCTGAACCCTTCGGCTACGTGTTTGTTCACGCCTGGCACGACCACGTGTGATGCCGACGGTGTTGTCACCATCGCAGGTGAAGGTACGTACACGTTGAATGCATCAACGGGTGTCGTGACGTATGTAGCGGATGTGAATGCAACGCTGGGTACGAAGACTCCAATCACATACAAGGTCACAGATATCTTTGGCCAGACAGCCACGTCAACTTTGACACCGGTGATTCCTGCACCGCCTGTAGCGGTCAATGACACGTCGTCTGGTGCGTATGACACCAATCAGGTGATTAATCCGCTTGCCAATGATGGCGCCACAACACCGGCGACTCTTGCGGCGAGCACAGTGCGTTTGTGTGCAACTACTTCTACTGCGAATACTTCGTGCAACCTCACGTCGTTGACGGTTGCTGGTGAGGGCACCTACACAGTGAATGCGAATGGAACGGTGACATTTGATCCGTTGCCCACGTTCACAGGTACTGCTGCTGCAGTGAAGTATGTAGTGGCAGATTCCATGGGACAGGTGGTGTCAGCAACCATCACGCCGACTGTCGTACCACCACCACCGCCAAGTGCAAGGCCAGAAACCAAAGTGGTTCTGCCTGGATCGACCATTGGTTTTTCACCAGTCACGGGAACAGCTGGTCTTCTCACATCAGTTCTTGCTGCAAACAATTCGGCTACCTGCTTGTACACCCCGAACACCACCACGTGTGATGCCGATGGTGTCATTCAAATCGAGGGCGAAGGCACATTTACGTTGAATGCTTCGACGGGTGTGGTGACCTTTGTGGCCGATGTAAACGCAACTCCCGGTACAAAGACCTCTGTTACCTACAAGGTCACGGACATCCTGGGTCAGACCGTGACATCAACACTGACGCCAGTTATTCCGACCCCTCCAGTCGCGGTGAAGGAACGACTCAAGATTGTTGATGGGGTTGTTACTTTCTCGCCACTGTTCGGAAAGAAGGGTTTGAGCAGTTCTGACTACGGAATTGTTGCTAAGTCTGCGTGTCTTATTGACCCCAAGACAAACCGCTGCGATTCTGACGGCGTACTCAGCATTAAAGGCGTAGGTACGTACCGTCTGAACAAGAAGACGGGTGTGGTGACATTCAGTGTTGCTCCTGGCGCCCCGGGTGGAAACTTGACATCAGTCGTCTACGAAGTCTCAGACCGAAATGGCGCCAAAGTTCGTTCAACACTCCAGCCGTATCAGGCAAAGGGTGCGCCTGCACTCCCTGCTACCGGAGTTAATGGACTTTCGCTCATGCTTCTCTGGTCGTCCATCTTGATTGCATGCGGCGGAGTATGCACTCAGCGGAGAAACAACTTGCGCACGCCAGCCAACACGAAAATTTGAACTCGTAAGTGCTTGGTTTTGGGTTCACTGAACTAGCCTAAAAGGCACATTGGTTCGGGGTAAAGGGTGAATTCAGCCCATCTCCTCGGCTCTTATTTGCGCCTTTAGCTCAGTCGGTAGAGCAACGGACTTTTAATCCGCAGGTCCTGGGTTCGAGCCCCAGAGGGCGCACCAGATTTACTTGCGTTTCTTTGGCGCAGGCTTTGGTGGTTTGCCCCAGCCGAGCTCATCTTGAACGCTCCCGGCAGCTACTCGCAGATAATTGATGAAGGCGAGCATGTCCTGCCGTTGCAACTCGGACATGCCGTTGACCTCGCCAAGTGTGCCCATACCTTGCATGATTAACAAACCGAGAAGGACGAGATTTGTTCTGGTTCGATCAGTTGTTTGTGGGTTATGAAATTGCGAAATGGCCCCATCGATACTTAGTTTTTGCATTCCTTGGAATCGCTCGGGACTGACACCACAGCCCAATAGATAGGTCATTGCGCCGAAAAATTTTTGAGTCAGTATCAGGAAACTGCTCTCGCCTCTGACAACCCCTTCAATTCGGGAATTTGGGTCTTCATTTCTTGTGAGTAAGTAGCCGAGGTATGCACTCTCGATGGCTTGGCACATCAACTCTTCACGGGAACCGAAATAGCGAGCCACATAGTCAGTGTGCACACCAGCCGCTTCGCAGATTCGTGCAACTGTGACGTCTCCGGGCACATTCTGGAGAAGCAGTTGGCCAGTGGCATTGATCATTCGCACGGTGGCTTCCGACTGGCTGAGGCGCTGTTTTTTGGGGGCCGAAGGGCGTGGCGTGTTCTTCTTCGGTGTAGGAGCCATAGGCAAAGCGTAATGGTCAAGGCTCAAATTACTAAGGCTTGACTTTTTGTCCATCTGACTGTTTTTGTGCATGTGGTGGACTTTATGTGTATGTAATGCACTTTATGTGCATACAATGCACTTTATGACCCTTTCTGTGACTCGGCGCCTTTCATCCTTTGCTCGCTGCAGCTTGGCAGTGATGCTTGTCGGCCTGATGGCACTTGTGGTTCCCATTGCGACGCAGACACCACAGCGTGCGAACGCTGCCGCGATGAC
>CAIVDG010000076.1 GCA_903904615.1 uncultured Acidimicrobiaceae bacterium
GCAATCTCGGGAAGAGGAACTTCACCGATGTGAAGACTCTTACGAGGATCCTTCTGCTCGCTAGGAACTCCGTCCCACATGTTCTGGTCTTCCTTGCGGACGAACGCTGCGCGGTAAGTGGTGGGAAGGGGGATTGCGGCGAGTTCTTCGCCCGATGCGCCATTCAAGATGGCCTGGAGAATTTGGTCCATTCATAGGACGATAGCGAGATTTCGTCATTCATCTCCTAGCCTGAAAACACTTCAGTAGCACCACTCGGTGCCCGTCCTCACGGAGGAAAATATGGCCGGTTCATACATCGTCGCAGGAGCCCGCACACCCATTGGAAAAATGAGCGGTGTACTTTCTTCATTCAGCGCCGCAGAACTTGGTGGCTTCGCCATCAAAGCTGCACTTGAGCGCGCAGGCGTCAAGCCAGAAGAAGTGGAACACGTCATCATGGGACAAGTTCTCATGGCAGGCCAAGGACAAGTTCCTTCGCGCCAAGCAGCCGTAAACGCTGGCATTCCAATGAACGTTCCTTCAGTGAACATCAACAAGGTGTGTCTCTCTGGTTTGAACTCCATCTATCTCGCAGACCAAATGATCGCTTCTGGTGAAGCAGACATCGTTGTTGCTGGCGGCATGGAATCAATGACCAATGCTCCGTACCTTGCACAAGGTGCGCGTGGTGGTTTCCGCTACGGAAACACCGAACTGCAAGACGCCATTGTTCGTGACGGTTTGTGGTGCGCATTCGACGCATGTCTCATGGGTCTTGGCACCGAGCGTTACACCGCTGGTGGAATTTCTCGTGACGAACAAGACGATGCCGCAATGAAGAGCAACCAGCGCGCTGCTGCAGCAATTGCATCAGGCAAGCTTGCCGAAGAAATTGTTGATGTTGCTGTGAAGCAGCGCAAGGGCGATCCCGTCATTGTGAAGAATGACGAAGGCGTACGCGCAGACACCACCATGGATTCACTTGGTTCGTTGAAGCCAGCGTTCGACAAAGAAGGAACAATTACTGCAGCAAATGCCAGCCAGATTTCAGATGGTGGTTCAGCAGTAGTTGTCATGTCAAAGAAGGCAGCGGAAGCTCGCGGTGTAAAGCCACTCGGTGAAATTGTTTCGTACGGAATGGTTGCCGGCCCAGACAACGCATCGTTGTTGCACCAGCCAAGCCGCTCCATCTTGCGTGCACTCGATCGCGTCGGCATGAAGGTGTCCGATGTTGACTTGTTCGAACTGAACGAAGCATTCGCTGCAGTGGGAATTGCATCTATGCGCGAACTTGGCATCACGGACGAAATCGTGAACGTCAACGGTGGAGCAATTGCACTGGGTCACCCCATTGGTATGAGCGGTAACCGTTTGGCTCTCACCATCTTGCACGAACTTCATCGCCGTGGTGGCGGTGTTGGTGCAGCAGCACTGTGCGGTGGCGGCGGTCAAGGCGACGCCATCATCGTTCGCACCGTCTAATACTCACAATGTTCAGCGAGCCACTCGGTCGAGCACGTCACGTTGCTCGCTGGGTGGCTCTTGCTGTTGTGGTGGGAGTTTTATCGGGTCTTCTATCTGCAGCGTTTCTTGAATCGCTCGATTGGGCAACAAACACTCGCAACAGCAACAACTGGCTGGTGTTCACGCTCCCCGTTGCTGGCCTCATTGTTGGTGCGCTGTATCACTACGTAGGTCGCGGACTTGAACGTGGAACAAACCTCATCATCGACCAAATTCATTCGCATTCACAATGGGTTCCCTTTCGATTAACACCACTCATCTTTAGCGCAAGTGTCATCTCGCATGTCGCGGGCGGATCTACCGGGCGTGAAGGTGCTGCACTTCAGTTTGCAGCGGGCGTCACTGATCCCATCAGCAAGAAACTCAAACTGCCACCTGCTGACCGATCACTTATGTTGATTACCGCTATTGCCGGCGGATTCGGTTCTGTCTTTGGCGTTCCCGTCACCGGTGCAGTTTTCGCTTTAGAAGTACAACGAGTCGGACGCGTTCGTTACGACGCGCTTGTTCCCGCATTCGTCGCCAGTTTCATAGGCGACGCCGTTGTTCGCGGCCTCGGTGTGCACCACACGCACTATCCCCTCTTCCCTTCAGTGAATTGGAACTGGGCAACAGGTGGTCGTGTCGCAGCATTTGGCCTCGTTGCCGGACTTGTTGCGTTGTTGTTCGTTCAACTCACTCACACGGTGAAAAAGATCAGTGCCAAATACATCTCGTGGTATCCCGCTCGACCACTTGTTGGCGGCATCATTCTTGCGGTATTGGTACTTGCCTGCGGCTGGCGTGACTACCAAGGTCTTTCCATTCCCCTCGCACTTGAGGCAATGAACGGTTCTGCCGCTGGGCAATGGGGAACAAAACTGTTGCTCACCTCACTCACCATTGGATCTGGTTTTGTGGGTGGAGAGTTCATTCCATTGTTTGTGATTGGTGCGCTTGCTGGTGCAAGTTACGCGCACATCACCGGTGCAAACGTTGCACTATTCGCAATGGTGGGCGCCGTTGCTGTTCTTGCAGGTGCCACGAATGCACCTCTTGCCTGCACTCTGTTGGGCATTGAGCTCTTTGGTGGCAATGGAATTGTGTTGTTCGCGGTGGCTTGTGCGGCGGCATACGCAACAAGTGGACACAC
>CAIVDG010000077.1 GCA_903904615.1 uncultured Acidimicrobiaceae bacterium
GGAATGTATGGCGTCTGGCACGGCCCCGACGGATTACAACGAATCGCCAATCGTGTTCACTCGCTTTCATCACGTGCAGCACAGTCAATTCAGGCCGCTGGCTTTACGTTGGCGAACGACACATACTTCGACACGGTGGCGATTCGTACGGATACCGCACCAGCTCTTGTACAGCGTGTGAAGGAGCAAGGCTTCAACATTCGCCTCGTTGACTCATCCACAGTCTCGTTCAGCATTGATGAAACAACATCTACTCAATCACTCATCGATCTACTCGCAACTTTTGGTGTGAACACCGTTGTCGACGAACCTGCAAGCCCACTCCCCTTGCGCACCGACGAGTTCATGACGCAATCTGTGTTCCATCGTCATCGCACTGAACACGAGATGCTTCGTTACCTGCGTGCGCTGTCCGATAAGGATCTTGCGCTTGATCGCACCATGATCCCATTGGGGTCTTGCACAATGAAATTGAACTCCACCACAGAGATGGAACCTGTCACGTGGCAAGAGTTCTCGTCTCTGCACCCCTTCGTTCCACAAGACGAAAGTCTTGGCATGCGGTCAGTTATCAGTGAACTTGAAAACATGCTGGTTGCCATCACCGGATACGACGCGGTCAGCCTTCAGCCAAACGCAGGTAGTCAAGGCGAGTTCGCAGGTCTCATGGCCATTCGGGCGTACCACAAGTCACGCGGAGATCACCAGAGAACAATTTGTCTCATCCCCTCTAGTGCACACGGAACCAATGCCGCCAGTGCGGTGATGGCAGGAATGAGTGTTGTAGTGGTGGCGTGCGACGCTAACGGAAACATCGATGTTGATGATTTACGAGTTCAAGCACAAAAGGCTGGCAACATGCTGGCCGCAACGATGGTGACCTACCCATCGACGCATGGCGTCTTTGAAGAAGCCATTGCAGAGATTTGCTCCATCATTCACGACAACGGCGGACAGGTCTATGTCGACGGCGCAAACATGAACGCACTAGTAGGAACAGCACAACCCGGAAAGTTCGGCGCCGATGTCAGCCATCTGAATTTGCATAAGACCTTTTGCATTCCACATGGCGGTGGCGGACCCGGCGTTGGGCCTGTTGCTGTGCGGTCTCACCTTGCACCCTTCCTGCCTGGCAATCCGTTAGATGAATCGTCCCCAGTTGGCCCTATTTCTGCAGCCATGTACGGCTCGGCAAGCATTCTTGCTATCCCGTGGACCTACATCCGCATGATGGGGGCAGAAGGATTGCTTCAGGCCACAGCCGATGCAATTCTCTCAGCGAACTATGTAGCGGCTCGTCTCAACAGTTCTTTCCCTGTTCTGTATCGCGGCGCAAACAATTGCGTCGCACATGAATGCATTCTCGATGTGGGAAGCGTCATAAAGGGAAGCGACTTGTCCATTGACGACATAGCCAAGCGGTTGATGGATTATGGCCTTCATGCACCCACCATGAGTTTCCCAGTAGCGAATACGTTGATGGTGGAGCCCACCGAGAGTGAATCATTGGCCGAGGTCAACAGATTCTGCGAAGCAATGATCTCTATCCGCACCGAAGTAGATGAAGTGTTGAGCGGAAGTGTCTCTGCTACAGATTCCGTTCTTCATCACGCTCCACACACCATTGAAGACATCGCGGGCGCCTGGGAACGTTCCTACACCAGAGAACAAGCCCTCTTTCCTGTACCCGGCCTTCGTACGCGTATGTACTACACACCGGTCTCGCGTATCGATGCTGCGTACGGCGACCGCAATCTCGTCTGCACCTGCGCGCCCATTGAGGCATACGCGCAGTCGCTCGAGACGGCTACCGTGTGAGCGTGACCGACTCTGCCAACAACGAACAGCAGCAACACGAGACCTCTGCTCCGTATAATCCGCTAGAGCAAATAATTGCTCTGCTGACACTTGTCGATCCTGTGGAGTTTGCATCAAAAGCTGTTGATACCTCACGGCGTACCACCGAAGCACTCATCACCATCATGGAGAACATCGCCTCCACAGTGGACAACTTGAATCGCACCACTACACGTGTGAACTCACTGCTTGACGAAGTTGAAGAACCACTGAAGCGTGTGATGCCTCAACTGGGTAATGCAATGAACGCGATGGCTGCCATGGGTGAAGCTGCCCAACAACTGGGAGACCTCTCGAAGAAACTTGGACCACTCACCACCTTGGCCGAAAATGCCGGCGGTCTGTTTGGTTTTCGTCCGTCACGCCCCGCATCCTCTTCCAAGGATGAATCGGGCCCTACTTCTTCTTAGCGACAAACGGCGTCTTTACAACGACGCCTGGTAACAAAGTTCCTCGTACATCGAGTGACACGGTGTCGCCGACGGCAACTGATGCAGCAACGAATGCCAATGCAACACAGTGACCCAAGGTTGGCGAGAAGTTGCCACTGCTGACAGTTCCGACAACTTCGCCTGACGCAGAAAGAACCGCGGTGCCATCACGTGCGGGACGACGACCATCAATGGAGATTCCTACCAAATGACGGCCAACTCCCCTGTCTTTCTCTGCAGCCAATGCGGTGCGGCCACGAAAGTCTTTGCCCCATGCAACAACCCATGCAAGACCCGCCTGTAACGGTGTGATTCCTTCGCCAAGTTCATGACCGTGAAGTGGTAGAGCCGCCTCTAGACGAAGGGTGTCGCGCGCACCGAGACCTGCTGGCTGGACACCAGCATCTAAGAGTGCTGTCCACACGCGATCTGCATGCTCCACGGGCACAGCAATTTCTATGCCATCTTCTCCGGTGTAACCCGTACCAGCCACCACACATGGCACACCACACACTTCAACACGACGAACAGCGAAACGAGGCACATCGGCTGCCTCTGCGCAAAATGTTCTGACTCGGCTTCGGGCGTTCGGCCCTTGCACTGCAATAACAGCCCGCGTCGATGTTGTATCTGTACCACCAATTGCATTGACAACACGATCCGTGTTCGATGCATTTGGCATCACGTCAAAAACATTGTCGTCAATCCACCACACAATGATGTCGTCAAGGACCGAAGCATCGTTCTCATCCAATAAATGCGTGTATTGCGCACGCCCAACAGAAATCTTTGAAAGATCATTGGTGAGTGATTGCTGCAAGGAAGAAAAGGCATTAGCACCCTCAACACGAACGGTTCCCAAGTGTGAGACATCGAACATAACGGCATCTGTACGACACGCCGTATGTTCGGCAAGTGTCCCCGACGGATAATTCAGTGGCATCTCCCAACCACCAAAAGGAACCATCTTTGCGTTCAATGAACGATGCGCCGCATCAAGCGGAGAGAACTTCATGTCAGATAGCGACAACAGCTCCGGCAAGGCCATCACCTTCGTCATCGATGGAGTCCGCGATGACGGTTTCGCCTGACGTTGGAGTGAACGAGATAATGCGACGATCAACCTCGTCACGAACTCCCGACATTGGCAACACATTCAAAACGCCCTGACCATGACGCAACACATCGATGAGCTCGTCACCATCACACAAGATGACACTTGATCCATTGATGACTAAGTGCGCAGCAGAGATGTCGGTATCAACGTGTTCACGCATGTACGCGAACACGTCACGAATGGACTCCAAACGAATCCCCGCATCGAGAAGCTTCTTAATGACCTTCAACTCCAACAGGTCGCGGTATGTGTACTCGCGACGGCTGCCACTGCCTGTTGCGTCAGCGCCAGATGGGCGAACCAAATCTGTGCGCGCCCAATAATCGAGGCGGCGATATGTGATGCCAACAATTTCTGCTGCTTGTGTTCCACTGAATGACTTCATGTGATGATTCCGTTCGTCTCTCTCGCGATGTCACACCCTGGTAACTACGCGGGTGTAAGACGCTACGAGGCAAACCCTCACATCGTCAAGGGGTCAGGCGCCGAAATCTTCTGGAGAGATATTTTCGATGAAATCCCTGAATTCATCGAGAATTTCGGTGGTATTGACCGCTTCTTCCTCCTCGACGGCCTCCCCGACCAGGTCCAAGAGGTCGTCTTGGGCATAAATGGGGCACGAGGCACGTAGGGCAATGGCGATGGCGTCCGAGGGACGTGCCGAGACTGTGACTTCGTCATCGGTTTCATGCCGAAGAACAATGTCTGCGTAATAGGTACCCGACGAGACGTGAGTGATGACCACGCGCACGACAACCACGAAGATGCGCTCTAGTGCCAAGACGAAAAGATCATGCGTGAGTGGCCGCGGGGTCTTCTCATCATCGAGTGCGGTTTTTATGGCCGCCGCCTCTGGACCACCAATAAAAATCTCAAACTGACGGCGCGGTGCGTCTTCTTCGCGGAGAGTAACAACCGGTGTGTTTGACATTCGATCGATACGAACACCGCGAACAGAGAGAGACTTCATGTCAGCGCTGTTCAGTCAGACGAATGATGTCTCGAAGAATGAGAGCGGATCGCAGCTCGCCACCAAGTGCCATGAACTCGTCGAGCATGTTCAAGGCTTCTTCACGAGAGGCCGGGTTTCGTTGTCGCAAAAGAGGCAGAATTCGCTGTTCGTACAAATTCACTTCACGATCTGCAGACGTCTTCCATGCACGAAGGTGACGCACTTCAATTCCCAACTCTTGGAACCGTGCAGCGGCTTTAGCAACATCAATAGATGCAGCATCGAAAAATGTTGTGTCGCCTACTTCGTGTCCAGAGATGAGACCAGCTGCTTCTAGTTCTTTCAAGAAAGCAGGCTCAATCTTGTGCTGTTGCACCAATTGATCACGCGGAATTGATTCAGTGTTGTCACGATGACGCAACGCCTCCCTGCGCTGTTCGCGTTGCACCGATTGCGGAACCATGGGATCTTGCTCGGGTCGGTTCATTGCGGTGGTCTCGTCTCGTGGTCGCGGAACTGAACCACGAGCCGCGGGATGGCCCGAAGTGGAAACGACTTGTGTTGGCAAAGTGAAGTCTCGACTGATGTCGGAACTTTCGTCTTCTAATTTGTCCTTAATGATTCGTAACGGCAGGTAATTGGTACGTTGCTCACGAAGAATGAAACGCAAACGCTCCACTTCCCCATCTGTGAACTTGCGATACCCAGAAGGAGTCCGTTCAGGCTCAATGAGGCCCTGACTTTCCAAAAAACGAATCTTGGAAATAGTGACGTCGGGGAATTCTTCCAATAACTGAGCCAGAACTTCGCCAATCGACAAATAGTCACGCTCGTTCACGACAGATCCTCTGCGCTCTCAAGAAACACAAGACGAAACTTGCCCACTTGCAATTCGTCACCCTGTCGAAGTTCAGATACGTCGATGCGACGTTGATTGACGTAAGTACCGTTCAATGACCCTGCGTCGCGAACAATGTAACGACCACCTGCATGATGAATTTCACTGTGCTGGCGAGACACCGTGATGTCCTCGAGCGTGATGGTTGACTCCTCGCTGCGACCAATTGACGTGACAGCACCAGAGAGTTCGAAATACTCGCCTTCGTCTTCTCCACCGCGAACCACCAATATGGCCTGGCCCGGCTGAATATCGCCAAGATCTACCCGCACATCGTCCTCGGGACCGATGGCATCTTGGAGCGGGTCGGTTTTGGCCAATGTAATTGTTCGATCGTCCAGAATGTCGAGAACAGACCCGCATGCAGAGCAAAAAGCAGAACTTGGCGGATTGCGATGCCCGCACTTGTTGCAAAACACGTAGGTCATGGTTGTTTACGCACCAATGAGGGCTGAGTACTCGTCGGCTGACATGAGAGCTGCCTCGTTCAGTGTGGTGACTTCGATTTCACAAATCCAACCGTCCCCGTATGGGTCCGAGTTCAACAATTCAGGCGTTGCAGACAATGAATCGTTCACAGTGCTGACAGTTCCAGAAACTGGCGCGTATACATCGTTCACGCTTTTCGTGCTTTCAATTTCACCCAGGCCTTGATGCACTTCGACGGTGGACCCAATGTCGGGTAACTGGATGTACACGATGTCCCCTAATGCATCTTGTGCGTAATCGGTGATGCCAATACGAACCAGCGACCCAGTGACCAACACCCACTCGTGATCCTTTGTGTACTTCAAATTTGAGGGAACATTCACGCCCCCAACGGTACTCGCTAGGGCTGTCGGCCCGAGGCCATATGAGCACGCACTGTGGGGATGTATTTGGCAAAAGAGACGTACGAAACAATGGCTCCTGGAACACCCGCTGCCCAGCCCAAAACGGTGAAGACAGACCAGTAACCACCCGCTGAACCAAGCGTGATCCACGGGACTGCCGACATGAGAGCAAATGTTGCCCACTTGCCCAACTTCGTTACAGGGAATCTCTCCATGCCGAGTGCGGTGGCACCCACCATGAGAACGGCAATAGATACCTCACGTACAAGGATGACTACGCCAAACCACGTGGGGAAAAAGCCGTAATACATGGCAGCGCCGATTCCCACGAAGAACACCACTCGATCGGCTACCGGGTCGATCACTTTTCCAAGTTCACTGACTTGGTTAAAACGACGCGCAATGTAACCATCGATCCAATCGGTGAACGCCAGAAGACCAAAGAACCAGCTGCCCGCGACCACCCTGCCGTCAGCCATAAGACCCACATACGTAGGCAACATTGCTAACCGAACAACGGAAATGACGTTGGGAATGGTGAACACCGAACGCCAAGACACGACCTCACCCTAGTCAGGGTGACTTTCACATCCGTGTAACGACATAGTCTGCAGATATGGCACTTCCACTTCAAGACAAAGTCGCATTCATCACTGGCGGAGGCTCTGGTCTCGGCGCCGAAACGGCCCGTCGGCTTGCACGCGACGGTGCCCTCGTTGCAGTCAACGATCTCAACCCCTCGGCGGCGCAAGCTATTGCATCTGAGCTAGGCGGACTTGCTTTTCCTTTTGACGTGACCGATTCCAGCGCCATGGACTCTGCAGTCGACTCATGCGTGGCCCAACTCGGACGCCTTGACATCATGGTGAACAACGCAGGTATTGCACCAACGGCACCGGGAAGCAAAACCGACCTCGCCATTGCAAACCAGATGAAGCGAATGGAAGGTCGCGTGAACGACCTAGAACCGATGAACTATCTCATCGACATAAGCGATGCGGATTGGGATCGCATGATTCGTGTTCATCTGTACGGCGCCTTCTACGGGTCACGTGCGGCGCTTCGCCACATGCAACCTCAACGCTCCGGACGCATCGTCAACATCTCGTCCATCCTTGGGCAAAAGCCATCCGCTGGCGCACCTCACTATTCCGTTGCCAAAGCCGCCATCATCACGCTCACCAAGACAACAGCAGAAGAAGTTGCCGGATTGGGCATCAACGTCAACGCCGTGTGTCCTGGCTATATCGACACTCCCCTCCTTACTCCGTTTAGCGAGACATTGAAAGCAGGAATTGTGATGCGTATTGGAAAGGGTCACATGGGTGTTCCCAATGACATTGCAGAAATGATTCGCTTCTTGTGTGGACCAGAATCTGAATACTGCACAGGCGATGTATTCACAGTTTCGGGCGGATACCTCGGATGACCACCGTTTTCACTCGCATCATTCGTGGAGAGA
>CAIVDG010000078.1 GCA_903904615.1 uncultured Acidimicrobiaceae bacterium
CGAGGTGCCATAAGACCCTCCAACCTAGTGCCAGAGCCCGAAAGAAGGGTCATTGGGATAGGAAACTCCCTAAGCACCAGCCCGTAGCACCTAACCTGACCGTCATGTTCAAAGACACGCTTGTGGTGGCTCTCGGGACAGCTTTGTCCCGATTCACAGGCCTCCTCAGAGTGGTGGTCTTTGGCGTCATCATCGGTCAGACCGCACTTGCGGACGCTTTTGACGGCGCGAACAACTCGCCGAACTCCATCTATGAGCTACTTGTTGGCGGCCTCTTGGCGGCAAGTTTGGTGCCGCTATTTACTCGCTTCGCCGAAGACGACGACGAAGAAGCGACACAGACCGTTGTCTCTACGTCACTCATCGTTCTTGCCGGCGCAACTGTCGTTGCAGTGCTCGCCGCTCCGCTCATCTTCCGTTTGTTCTCACTTCATCCAAGTGAATTGGTAGACGCAGATCAGTTCCGTCGCGCCGGAACAGCCATGACTCGCATCTTCCTCGTTCAGATTTTCTTCTATGGCCTCACCGCCATTGGATCTGCACTACTCAACTCTCGCCGCAAATTCTTC
The DNA here is from genome assembly GCA_903904615.1 of uncultured Acidimicrobiaceae bacterium. Classification (GTDB taxonomy): domain Bacteria; phylum Actinomycetota; class Acidimicrobiia; order Acidimicrobiales; family Ilumatobacteraceae; genus UBA2093. Next base: position 570 of record CAIVDG010000078.1, read on the forward strand.
GCCGCAGCATGGGCACCCGTGCTGTCTAATGTGGTCACCATCACGTTGCTTCTCGTCATTCCCTTCACACGCGACGGAACACCCGATCTTTCAGATGTCTTAAACGATCACACCTTCTTCTTCTTGCTCACCATGTCCGCTACCGGTGGAATTATGGCTATGGGACTTGTGCTGATTCCCGCCTTGAAGCACGCCAACATCCCTTTCAAGTTCACGCCGAGCTTCTCGCACCCCGCAGTCCGCACCATGGTGAAGCTGTCCTCGTGGACATTTGGCTATGTGGTCACCAATCAGATTTCGCTCATTGTCATTAAGAACCTTGCGGAGCCAGGCAGCGGCAACCAAGACGCGTATTCAAAAGCCTTTACGTTCTTCATGCTTCCCCATGGACTGTTGGCAATATCCATCGCAACCACCTTCGTTCCCGAACTAGTTCGCCGCGTTCGCGCTGGCGACAAGGAGGGATTCGCTACGTGGACCACATCAGGTGTTCGCTGGATCAGTATTCTCACCATTCCTGCATCTATCGCCATGGTGGTGCTCGCTCACCCCATCATTAGCGCACTTCTCGAACACGGTCATTTCAACTCTGAAGCGGCTCACAACACTGCGCGTGCGCTCGCAGGTTTTTCAGTGGGACTAGCCGGATTCTCGCTCTACATCTTCTGCTTGCGTGGCTTCTATGCACACGAAGACACTCGCACACCGTTTTTCATCAACGTGTTCGAGAATGCCCTCAACATTGTTCTTGCCATCGTTCTCGTAGAACGCCATGGAGTACTTGGTCTTGGCTTGTCCTTCGGAATCGCCTACATGATCGCATCGGTAGTGGTGCTGTGGTTGCTGCACACTAAGTACAGAGCAATTCAATGGACCAGTATCGGATCCATGATGTGGCGCACACTTTTTGCAAGCTCACTCATGGGTGCCGGGGTCTGGACATTTGAGTTCCTGTTGCATCCGAAGTCAGGAATGTCTCAGTTGGCTGAGCTGTTCTTGTGCGTGACGGCCGGATTCATCATCTATGTCGTTGCACTTATTGCACTCAGGGTTCCAGAGATGCAGAACTTGTCATCACTTCTGCCTCGCCGTAATACCGACGTAGACACCACGCTGTAGCAACTAGCGCGTAGCGAGTACGACAAGGTCGTCGCGATGGATTGCTTCCACCACCGACATGTCGGAAAGATCGACAGTTCGTTTGCCAGCAGCGTTGCGAGCAGAATCTGCCCCCATCGCTGACATTCCACGAGCCAATAGATCTCCCGCACTATTCACCACGTTGACAACTGCCCCAACGTCGAATGAGCCACCAACAGAGACAACACCAGCAGGCAACAACGATGTGCCACGCTCCACCAATGCCTTCTGTGCTCCGTCGTCAACCGTGATTGTTCCTTCCACTTCGGCAGCAAAAGCGATCCAAAGTTTCCGCGCCGACAACTGGCGGTCGTGAGGAAGAAAGCGCGTACCAATGTTTTGGTGAGAGGCGGCACGCAAAACAGCATTGTCGGCTGCAGCCGATGCGATAACAGCAGTAACACCAGACCACGACGCAATTTGTGCCGCAGCCAACTTGGATGACATTCCCCCACTACCTCGATCTGTACCGGCACCAGAGGTAGACACGGCAAGCAACGGATCGTCTGCTGCAACTTCAGAAATGATGGTTGCGTTGGGATTGCTGCGTGGGTCTGCAGTGAACAACCCCTCCATATCTGTCAGCAACACCAACATGTCGGCGCCCACTAAGTGCGACAACAATGCCGCCAAGTGGTCGTTGTCTCCATAGCGAATTTCGTTATTGGCAATGGCGTCGTTCTCATTCACAATGGGAATGCAACCCAACTCAAGCAAACGATGAATGGTGTCGCGTGCATGCAGGTACTGCTGACGATCGACGAAGTCGTGAGGAACCAACAACACTTGCGCCGCCACCAATGAATGGTGAGCAAGAGCCGCGTTATAAGCCGCCATAAGTTGAGGCTGACCAACGGCCGACACGGCCTGAAGCGACAACACATCGCTTGGGCGTTCGGTCATTCCTAAACCAGCTACGCCAGATGCAACTGCCCCAGATGTCACCAAGATGACATCGTGGCCTTCTGCACGAGCAGCTGCCAACTGGGTTGCCACAGATGAAATGACGTCAGAGCGAATACGACCGTGGTCATCGGTGAGCGATGAGGTTCCTATTTTGACAACGATGCGCATGCCTACAGATTCACACTTCTGGAACGAATTCGAAACTGAATTGTGCGATCCACACCACGTCGCCTTCCACAACACCTGCTTTAGACAGCAATTTAGGCACACCCAGCTTTGCGAGGCGCTCGTCGATGTAGTTCAGAGCTTCAGGCGTTGTGACGTCGTTCAAGGCAACCACCCGCTCCGCACCTCGTCCGTGTACGCGGTACTCGTTGTCGCCCAAGCGCTCCACCCATGAGTGTTCTGGTTCAGGGCGCATGATGATGGTGGCTTCGGTGACGGGCTCGGCTTGACGCGCTTGGCCGACCGTTTGGGCGAGCGCATTGACAACAGAGCGAACATTCTCGGTTGTGATAGACGACATTGACATGTGCGGCCATGCGGCGACCACGTCGGCCTCGGCGCTGTCGATCTTGGTGCCAACAATGAGCGACGGACGTTCAAGAAGTTCAGGACGGTAATTGCCCACTTCGTGTTGAAGAATTCGCAACTGTTCTTCCGGATCAACACCATCGATTGATGCAAGGTCGACCAAGTAACACAACACGCGTGCACGCTCAATGTGCCGCAGGAACTGGTGCCCTAAGCCTTTTCCTTCACTTGCACCCTCAATAAGACCTGGAATGTCGGCCATGACAAATTCGGTGCTGTCGTCAATTCGCACAACACCAAGATGTGGTTCAAGCGTGGTGAATGGATAGTTGGCGATTTTTGGTTTAGCAGCGGACACAGTGCTGATGAACGTGCTCTTACCCGCATTAGGGAAACCGACCAGCGCAACGTCGGCCATGAGTTTCAACTCAAGCAACAACCAACGTTCGTATCCTTCTTCGCCCTGTTCGGCAAATGACGGTGCACGACGTTTGTTGTTCATGAACTTGTGATTACCGCGACCGCCGCGACCGCCCGATGCAGCAAGCCACTTGTCGCCATGGTTGGTGAGGTCTGCAAGAACTTCTCCGGTGTACATGTCGCGCGCAATTGTTCCTTCGGGAACAGCCACGAAAAGATCTTCTCCGCGACGTCCGTGCAGGTCTTTCCCCTTGCCGTGCACGCCGTTGACCGCCTTGCGGTGAGGGTGGTCTCGGAACGCCAACAACGACGCCACGTTGCGGTCTGCCACCAGCCACACATCACCGCCCTTGCCGCCGTCTCCACCGTTCGGACCACCAAAAGCCACTGGACCTTCGCGACGGAAACTGACACAGCCAGCTCCGCCGTCTCCACCGCGCACATTTAGTTGGGCTTCGTCGACGAACACACTCATAGGAACTGTCCAAGGCTACGGCCATTCACTCCCCCAAGAGCGACACACCACTCACCTATCGTGGAGATATGGATGAATCCCCCAACACCGACCGAAATAACACATGGGTCTCCACCATGAAGGGCAACACATCGTCATCCATCACGCTCGCCCATGCCGACTCGTGGGCAGGCATCGGCACCACCAACATCGCAACCCGTGGTGCCAGGGAGGCAACCGAAGACTCCACCATGGCCCCACTTGCAACGCGCGGCGTGGGCCCCGGAAACCGTGCCACGGCCGAAGATGAAGATCCGTATCGCACGTGTTTCGAGCGCGACAGAGATCGCATCCTTCACGCATCGTCATTTCGTCGCCTCGCAGGCAAAACACAAGTGTTCGTTTTCCCCGACGATCACCAGCGCACACGTCTCACTCATGCTCTAGAAGTTGCACAGGTGGCTGTTTCTGTCGCGCGAGTGCTTCGTCTCAACGTTGCACTCACCGAAGCAATTGCACTTGGGCACGATTGCGGTCATGGCCCTGGTGGTCACGCCAGCGAAGATGCATTGTCGCCTTACATCGAAGACGGATACGACCATGCTGTGTGGGGTGCAGACGTTGTCTTGCAACCGCTCAACCTGTGTCTCGAAACTCTCGATGGTATTCGTAATCACAGTTGGTCACGTCCCGCTCCTTCAACCCCTGAAGCAGAAATTGTCAGCTGGGCCGACCGCATTGCATATGTGTGTCACGACTTTGAAGATGCCGTGTACGCAGGCGTTGTCACACCGCAACATCTCCCCGACATTGTTCGTCAGCGTTGTGGCACCACCAGGCGTCAACAACTCAGTGCGTTCATTACAGCCATGATCGAGGCAACTGCAGAAACGGGCCGCATTGGCATGGTTCCCGAAGTTGCAGAAGCACTAGCCGAATTCCGACGCTTCAATTACGACACCATCTACCACCGCGCCGAGTCACGCGTTCAGGCACAAAGCGTTATCGACATGCTGCGACCCTTGGTCGAGCACTACATCGCACACCCCATGTTGTTGCCTACGTGGCACGAGACACCGTTCGACCCCAACACCGTCACAGCGTCTCGAGAGGCTGTCAACTACGTAGGTGGAATGACAGACCGATACGCATGCAAACAAGCGGTGGAACTCTTGCAGTACCCCGTGCACAAATTGCCACAGGGAATCGACACTCTTCTCGCCGGCTAACACCGGCAAACACAAAGGGCGCACCTTACGGCGCGCCCTTCAGAGATGTGTTTGTGTTGTTGCGTTATTCGCCAGGAACGACGTCGACAACCTTGCGACCACGACGTTCGCCAAACTTGACGCTTCCGTCAGTGAGCGCAAACAAGGTGTCGTCTTTGCCGATACCTACGTTCTTGCCAGGGTGAGTCTTGGTTCCGCGCTGGCGGATGATGATGGTGCCCGCTGTAATAACGGTGCCATCGAAAACTTTTACGCCGAGGCGTTGTGCATTTGAGTCGCGGCCGTTTCTTGTTGAGCCGCCGCCCTTTGTCTTTGACATTCTGGATCAGCCTTTCGCGATGGATGTGATCTCGACAACGGAGTACTTCTGACGATGTCCGAAGCGACGACGCTGGTTGGTACGACGCTTGTATGTGAAGCCGTCGATTTTTGGTCCCTTTGCGGTTCCGATGACGCGACCCTTGACGGATGCGCCCTTCAACTGCTCGGGGGTGGACAAGATTGTGGAACCGTCAACGACGAGAACAGGTGTGAGAGAAACCTCAACACCATCTTCGACATGAAGAAGCTCAAGCTGGACCTGCTGGCCCTGCGACACCTTCTCTTGCTTTCCACCGGATGCGATCACTGCGTACATAGCGGTTTCCTACCTTATCTGCCATTTCTGGGCTCCGACACCGTGCCGAGCCCTAGTTTTCACGGATTTCCTGCCAACGAACCAACCTGCTGGGTTAGTCGAGTAGGCCAAAGTCCACCTTCATACCTCGACCCGAGCATTCTGGGCACTCGCCCGCAAATGCCGTGATGAGACCCTCGCCGATGCGCTTGCGCGTCATTTCCACCAAGCCCAGTTCAGAGATATCGAATACCTGGGTACGAGTCTTGTCGCGAGATAACGCCTGGCGGAACGACTCCACCACTTTCTTGCGATTGTCTTTGATTTCCATGTCGATGAAGTCGATAACGATGATTCCGCCGATGTCGCGAAGGCGAAGCTGATGCGCCACCTCTTGAGCGGCCTCCAGGTTGTTCTGGAACACGGTTTGTTCAAGGTTGGATGTGCCGACGTTCTTGCCGGTGTTCACGTCGATAACGGTGAGTGCTTCGGTGTGCTCGATGATGAGCGAGCCACCAGACGGCAACCACACCTTGCGATCGAGCGCCTTGTGCAACTGCTCGTGAAC
>CAIVDG010000079.1 GCA_903904615.1 uncultured Acidimicrobiaceae bacterium
GTTCGACCAATCATGTCCCATGCGTCGTGACCCGTAGCCAATACTTCGCCAGACTGACGGTTAACGGCGATAACGGATGGTTCGTTAAGAACAATTCCTTTGCCCTTCATGTACACCAATGTGTTTGCTGTACCAAGGTCAATGGCCAAGTCACGTGCCATTAACGGCCCCATCTTTCATCGTTGTTGCGCTGCACAGAATTACGACGCGCTTCTGGTGAGAGCGCATCGATGTGACGACGGAACTGTGCGATGCCGTCATCAATTCGGCTCTTACGGTGATCGAGATACACCAGCGTGAGAAGAAGCGAACCAGAGATAATTGCCATGACCCAGAAAAAGCCAGTGATAAATGACATGGCAATCACTGCGTGCCACCCACAGATGACGGAGAAACAACATCGTGTGCACCTGTTCCCCAATTGGAGCCACCCGCCCAATTTTCCTTCTTCCAGATTGGTGCGCTTTCCTTCAACGCATCAATTGCAAAACGCGCCGCGTCGAATGCAACGGGGCGATGCGCAGATGACACCGCAACAACAACAGAAGACTCGCCGAGTTCAAGAAGGCCGGTGCGATGCAAAATTGCGATGCGTCGTGCATCGGGAAAACGTCGCCGAGTTTCGGCGGCAATTTCGGTGAATACAGGAATGACTGCGTCGTCATATGCCTCGTACTCAAGTGATGTCACATCGGTACGACCATCAGCATGATCGCGCACAGTGCCAGAGAACAGCACCACAGCGCCACAGTCAGGCCGCACCGCCCACTGGTAGATGTCTGAAATAGGCAGTTCATGGGGAGTGAGTTCACACCACTCGTCGCCATTCCCTGCTGTTGTCATGGTGTCATCGTACTCCTCCACCCTCATGCCATGTCTGTGATGGCGACACCACATGTCCAAGAGTCGGCAGTACTCTTTCCCTCTTGTGACCACGGATGATTTTGAGAACCCCGACTCATCGCCCGTTCCCCATTACGAACGTGGGTGGCGCCACCCGGCCGAGTTCGCCGATGCCGAACGTTCACGACACTTAGGGACAGCCCCACCGCTTGGACGGCGACTCACAGCACTCGCAGTCATTGCGAGCGTTCTCACCTCCGTTGTTGTCCTGACCGTTGCAATTCCGAAGGGAATTGAGGAATACGCCCAGTTCGAAGCGGATTCAGCAATCACCACCACAACGATTGTTCGCGTCAAGGGCTCTGTTCAATCCTCTCTGGCTGTTCTCCGTGGCCCTCACGGCACAACGTCGGCCCTCTCTCTTGGCAACAATCAGTGGCTCGTGGCATCAGAGTCCGTTGCGGTGAAGAAATCTTCTGCACTGACGAATCAGAACTACACCGTGGTGCGTACCAACAATGCTCTTGGCCTTGCAGTGATCGCAGTGAAAAACGGGACAGAGTTACCAGCTGTTGATACATCGCACATGATGAGCGCGCTGAACTCGCACGAGTTACCGAAGTACCAAATAATGGATGCGTTCCGATCACATGAAGTTGCCCCTGAACCAAGCATCTCCTTACAACAGGCCACCAATGCGCACCCGGTCAACATGGCGAGCCCCATCAAAGGACTTGCAGCAGTCATGAACCGCGAGGGCCATCTGGTCGGAGTTTTGGTCCGACGAGAACATGCTGAATGGGCACTGACGCGACAAGCGTTCTTGTCCATTGCCACACCATGACAACAACAGTTTGCACCTAACCTGACGTCATGGCAGATGGAGATTCCACACCCCCAAATCCATTTGGTGGGCTTCCGTTCTTTAACGACATGATGCGTGCCATGTCGCAACAAGGTCCACTCAACTGGGACCTGGCGCAACAATTTGCACAGCTTGGTGCAGTGGGTGATTCTGCAGACCCTGAGCCCGATACATCAACGCGACTCGCGTACAACGCTCTTGCCGATATTGCCGACATGCATGTTCGCGAGATCACCATGCTGTCGACAGGTCCAAGAGACTCACACTCGGAAATTCTCACCACCACGCGCGCTCGCTGGGCTCACCGCACGCTGTCAGACCTCCGTCCGCTCTTCACCGACCTCGCAACCGCTCTCAGCACACGAGGCGACACAGTCGAGACACCCGATGACCCCATGGCTGCCATGCTGGGAAATCTGTCCAACATGATGGCCCCCGCCATGATGGGAATGTCCATTGGGTCCATGGTGGGAGCTCTTGCTGCTCACGCGCTTGGCCAGTACGAATTGCCCCTCGCACGTCCACACGCTTCCGAAATTCTCATCGTGTCGTCATCGGTCGATGCGTTTGCACACGAGTGGAGTATTGCCACCGACGACCTTCGCATGTGGGTGCTCATTCATGAACTCACATCTCATGCCGTTCTCGCTACGCCCGCAATCCACAATGGACTCATGGCCATCGTGCAACGCCACGTGTCGGCGTTTCGACCCGATCCGCAGGCCCTTGTGGAAAGCATCGGCGAACTTGACCCCACGGACGCTGATGCACTCACCCGCATTCAATCGTTGTTCTCCGACCCCATGGTCCTTATGGGCGCGGTTCGCACATCGGAACAAGAAGCAATGGCGCCCGTACTCGATGCCTACGTTGCAGCTGTTTCTGGTTACATCGATTTTGTTGTCGACACCGTCAGCTCACGCTTATTGGGAACATCATCACCAATTGCCGAAGCTGTGCGACGTCGACGAGCCGAATACGGATCAGATGCACAACTTATTGAACGCCTGCTCGGTATCTCCACATCCCGCGCTCAACAAGTGCGGGGCCGGGCGTTTATTGATGGAGTGGTCGAGCGTGCTGGTGCGCCTGCGTTACAAGCGATGCTCACCGACGCAGCGCAACTACCTACTCCGAACGAAGTGGACGCCCCCGGTTTGTGGCTCGCTCGCCTCGAAGTGTCGTAAGTCCGCCGGACATACGCACAAAAACTGCCACGCCTACCAGCCCGGACACTCCGATACAGGCAAAACCAAGCCAGCCAGCGGGTCGGAAGATGACAGGCATGAGACCACCCACGACCCATGCAATCTGGTTTTGAGTTTCAAACTTTGAAAATGCTCGACCTCTGTTTGCATCGGGTGCCCCGCTCTGCACCACCGACTCAAACGCAAGTCGACAAATTGCGGCTGCCGCATTCACAGCAGAAGCAAGAACAATTCCGGCCACAATTCGACCACTAAAGGCAGCGCCAACTCCCACAATTCCTACGAACAACAATGACGACATAATCATCCACTGCTCACGCATTCGTCGTCGCAAAGTGGGCCCAACAAAGTTTGCGCCAAGTGTTGCGAGACCAGACAACGAAATTGCCAGACCAAACCACAACGTGCCTGCAGTTTCGTTGCGTAGCCAAAACGCCAGGTGGAAGAAATTGAATCCAACAATTCCTCGAAGAACGCGAATGGCGACGGCCGCGCGTAGAACTTCCGGGGAATGCAACTCTTCAATTTCCAGGCGTTCTGCTGGCTTGTCTGCAATCACCGTCTTTGGAAGTCGGTACGCATTCAGTGATGCAAAGAGATAAGCAAAGACGCCTAGGCCTAGACACAAACGCGCATCGATTAATTGCAACAGACCCGCAGGAACCGCAACGACGAACCCGGTGATACCCGCAATTTGACCCAACTTGCTATTGATGTTGACCAATTCGTCATCGTTCTCAACGATGGTGGGCACAATTGCAGATTTCGCAATTGCGTACGTCTTTTGCAGAATCAGTGCAGCAAACGCCAAGGGGAAAAGTGCAAACGAATCGAGCGATTGGGACATACCAACAAGTACCAGAGCACGCAGGAGCCCAACCAAGATGACCACCATGCGTTGTCCACCGCGCAGGCGATCAATGGCAGGCCCAACAAATGGAGCAATAAAGACAAACGGCGCCATGCTGACGGCAAGAAAGAGAATGACCTTTGTTCGCGCGGCGCCAACGGGAACAGACAAGAAGAAGGAATCGGCCAACGCAATTGTCATGGCTGCTTCACCCGCAACCATCAAAGAATGAGTTCGCCCTAATCGCTTGACGGGCGAAGGCGGCGGTAGCCCATACTCGTTGTCTCTAGGTGTTTTCCGCCGTGTTGCCACGTGGCGATACTACGCCGAACGGGGCTTTTCGTATTTGTATCCCAAGCCTCGAATGGTGACAATTCGAGTTGGTTGCGCGGGGTCGTCTTCCACCTTGGTACGCAAACGCTTGATGTGAACATCGAGTGTCTTCGTGTCGCCAACGTAATCACTGCCCCACACGCGATCAATGAGTACATCTCGTGGCAAAACTCGCCCTGCATTGGCGAGCAAAATGTGAAGCAATTCAAATTCTTTCAAAGGCAATTTGTGAACATCGCCGCGGATGACCACGTTGTGTTCGTCTGGGTCGAGAGCAACGTCTCCTACTTGCAATGAACCGGAGGATAACTCTCCACCACGATCCGACGGAGCACGACGAAGGACTGCACGAATTCGTGCAGTGAGTTCGCGAAGGCGATACGGCTTAGTGACGTAGTCGTCTGCACCCACTTCAAGACCAACAACTGTGTCAATCTCGGCACCTTTCGCCGTCACCATGATGATGGGCGTCAAGGTTTTCTTACGTAGTTGACGACATACGTCAATTCCCGACATACGCGGCAACATGACGTCCAACAAGATGACATCGGGTTTTACGATTTCGTACATCTCGAGTGCCTGCACTCCGTCGCGAGCAATCTCTACACGAAACCCCTCGCGTTTCAGCCCAACTTTGAGGGCTTCAACAAATGACTCTTCGTCTTCTACAACCAAAATGGTGGGATTAGTCATGGCGATCTGCTCGTTCATCATTAGTCACCATGGTGGTACCGCCGAACTCCTTTTGGCGAGGCAAAGTAAGCGAAAACGTTGATCCTTCACCTTCTCGTGACTTCACGTTCACCTCACCGCCATGATTAGTGGCCACATGCCGGACAATGGAGAGCCCAAGACCAGTTCCACCAGTGTCGCGACTGCGGGCGCGATCCACCCTGTAGAAGCGTTCAAAGATTCGGTCGATGCTTGCAACGGGGATCCCCACGCCGCGGTCAATGACCTCAATCACAACATGAGTATCGGATGTAACGATTTGAACCTTTACGTCACTGTTGTCATGGCTGTACTTGATGGCGTTGTCCACCAGGTTTCCTACAGCTGAGAGCAACTGGAAGCGATCTCCAATGATTGTGGCATCGCCATCGGTGGGAGAGAACTTGACCGCCACCTTGCGCTTGTTCGCTAATGGTTGCGAACGTTCTATTGCATCACGAACAACATCGTTGGCGTCCACAGGGGCGACGTCCATTTCGCCACCTAATTCAATGCGCGAGAGTTCGAGAAGTTCGTCAATTGTGATTGCCATACGATGACTTTCCATTACCATTCTGCGCACCAAGGTCTTCACGAGTTCATCTTCTGTCTCGCCCTCGAGAGTTTCAGCAAGAACCGAGATAGCGCCAACCGGCGTTTTCAGTTCATGACTGACATTGGCAACAAAGTCGGTCCGCACCTGGTCAAGACGCCAACGCTCGGTGATGTCTTCTACCGTGATGACGGCCCCAGTGCTGATGGACGGCACTGCACTAACCACCAGCACGCGAAGTGGTGGTCCCACTAGTTCCATTTGTTCTGTGACGGCCGAACCAGAAACTGCGAATCGCGATAAACGTTCGATAACAGCGTCAATGAGTACAGCTTCGTGACGAGCACCAGATGCGTCGCGTGCCACAGAGTTTCTGAACTGTTCGCGACCATCAACATCAACGACGACCACACCAAGCGGAAGCGAATCCAAAATGGCATCAACCGGAAGTGCTGGTGAGTGGTCGCTGTGAGTTGGCGCTAGTTCGGCAAACATTCGACGTTTCTGTTCGCGAGTAGCCACAACGCGAAACACGATGGCAAGAGCCCACCCGCAAACAGCGAGGACGGTGAGAAATGCAGTCATGTCTCGCTTAGCTTGCCATCAAGCGGGCGGCGACTGAACGATAGGAAATTCTCCGGTGTCGTTTCCTGAACGAAAACGAGCCGCACCTTTATGTTCCGGCAACCACCCAGTAACGATGTATTGGACACGCTCACCAATGTTTACTGCGTGGTCACCAATTCGTTCGTAGAAGCGAGCGACCATGGCCATCTGGATAGCAACCTGCAAGTCGATACGCGTATCGGCATGGCTTTCAAAAATGGTGCGCACGAATTCGCGCTGAAGACCATCGAGGAACGAATCCATGTCGTCGATTGCAGCAGCTTTTGCAGCGTCATTTTCCTCGAACGATTCAAGTGCAGCGGAGAACAGCTGTTGCGCTTGTTCGCTCATGCGACTGATGAGACCGCGCATACGTGGGTCTAGGTCGTGGCCGTAGATCTTGCGAGCAGCCTTGCAAATGTTCACGGTTAGGTCGGCGGAACGCTCAATGTCGCCAACCATTTTCACGATGGCCACCAATTGACGAAGGTCTCCGGCGACAGGTGCCTGCAATGCCAACAGTTGGTAGCAACGCTCTTCGAGCTCTATGGACAATGAATCGATCTCGTCGTCATGTTGAATGAGGGCGTTTGCCCCGTCTAGGTCGCCATTCAAAAGCACAGCGGTGGCGCGAGGAATTGCTTCAATCACTGCCGCGGCAAGTCGAGCAAGTTCCATTCGGACTTTGTCGAGTTCGAGATGAAATCCTCTACGTAGTTCGTCCATCAGACACGCCTTTCGGTGATGTAAGTCGTCATTCGAATTCCCTCAGACCCTTATGGAGTGGCAATTCGCAAACGACCGAAATTCTTTAGATTTCGTAGTTCGGGTCGCCCATGTCCCATTCAATGGAGATGAGTTCGCGCTCGGCATCGCGCACGATGCGAGCCATGTTGCGGCGGAATTGCGGGTCGTCACGAGGCAGCAGAACGAGGCGTGCAAGAACGCGGGCACGGAACTCTTCCACCAGGGTTTGGTCGCCGTAATCGCCGTAGACCTCCCAATGAGGAGAGACTGGGCCGAGATACACAATGCGAGCGTGAGCCTTTGGCGCTTCCTGAGTCTGGATGTCTGACATGGTGCCTCCGATTGGCTGAGACTTGCGCACTGCAAGTATCGAAATTCAGTGTGACCAAAGTGTATCGGGCAAAAAAGGGTTCGGTTTTGATGCGATTTTGTCCCGATTTCATTGGTTATTTTTCTCACCCCTGTGGATAAGACAGATTTTTAACGAACCTTTACCAAGTCGAGGCACGCGTGGCAGAAAATCGTGCTTGACTGAAGTTGCGGGAACTTCCCGTCATGACTCGGCGTCAAACAGACACCGACCGAGAGTGAGACCAACCAGGGATCACAGCGAGGAGAGCCATGAGTTCACAACTTCACGTCACACCGGTACCCGCCAAGCAGGTTCCGTTCGACGACTCACCAACTGCGTGGATGGCGCAAGGCAACTGCCGAAACTATCCACCGGCCACATTCTTCCCGTCCGACGGCGTCGGCGTGGACAGAGCGCGAGCAATCTGCAAAGGATGCCCCGTTACTGACAAGTGCCTGGAATATGCACTGGAAGAGCGCATTGAGCACGGCGTATGGGGCGGATGCTCCGAACGTGAGCGTCGTCGCATTCTGAAGCGTCGCCGCGGACTACCCGCCTAGCAACTGCGAACGGCGAATTACTTCGACTCGGTGGAGTCGTTGTTCTTGCCCTCTTCCATGGCTTTTTTCAGCTCGCGCTGAGCAGAACCAAGATTCCTTGCGATCTTGGGCAACTGAGAGCCGCCGAAGAGAACAACGATAACGATTGCGACCATGATGAGTTCAGGTGTGCCCATAGAGCGAACCCTACCACCAGCAGTAGCGGGACGGCCTGCGAGTTGGTAGGAACACTGCATGCTGGAATGCGTGGTGAATGTGAGCGAAGGGGCCAATACCGAAGTGTTGGACGCACTTCGCGTGGCGGTGGGCCCGGACCTTCTTGATGTTCATTCAGACGTTCATCACAATCGCAGCGTGTTCACCCTTGTTGGAGAAAATGCACCGCGGGCTCTCACAACAGCCTCTCTTCGCCTGCTGTCACTTGAACAACACAGCGGCGTGCACCCACGGTTAGGCATTGTCGACGTTGTTCCGTTTGTTCCCCTTGCGGGATCAACAATGGACGACGCGCTACTTGCGCGCAAACGATTTGCGGAATGGGCAGCAGACGAATTGGGCGTACCCAGTTTTCTGTACGGGCCAGAACGCTCTCTCCCCTCTGTGCGAAAAGACGCATGGAAGACGTTGTTTCCACACATTGGACCACAACAACCACACCCCACCGCCGGTGCATTATGTGTAGGTGCGCGCGAACCGCTCATCGCATACAACGTGTGGTTACAGGGTGTTTCGTTGTCAGACACACGAGACATTGCGGCGAGAGTGCGTACAGACCACATTCGAACTCTTGGGCTTCAAGTAGGCGATTTCACACAAGTCAGCGTGAACTTGGTATCACCAGAGAAAGCGAATCCGATTCACGTTGTCGACGCAGTGAAACAGCACACAAACGTTCATCACTGTGAACTCGTAGGACTTCTTCCTGACAATGTGTTGCGAATGATTCCGCAGAGTCGGTGGGAGGAACTCGACCTCTCGGAAGAACACACCATTGAGTGGCGGTTAGCGAACCGCCAACGGTGACTTAACCGTTAACGATGCGACGTGAGTCTTGTGCGCGTTGGCGACGAAGACGACGGCGTTCACGCTCGGAGAGACCGCCCCAGATGCCAAACTTTTCGCCATTGGCGAGTGCGTATTCAAGGCATTCACCGCGAACAATGCAGCCCTTGCACACTTCTTTTGCTTCGCGAGTACTAGCGCCGCGTTCTGGGAAGAACAGGTCTGGATCGACACCAAGGCAGTTGGCCTGATCTTGCCAACCGCGTTCAAGATTGATTGATTCAGTCTCTGTGTGCATGCTCTGTTGCCTCCCAGCAGTGACCGGAAGTGACTCTCCGAAGAGACATCATCTTGCGGCCGTGTAATTACAGCGATGTCATTGTGACAAATCTGGAGGAAAATAGCAACTTGAGAGCCTGAGAATCAGCGAGAACGGGCTGTTCTACGACGATTTTCGAGGAAATCGACCAGAACGTAGTCGCCCAACGTGTCGGGAGTGGTGAAGAACGCCCTGCCCTTGTTGATGTGCGTCATCTGCTCGATGAGATGCTGCAGTGATCTGCTGGCGTCGAGCACGAAGAAGTTGATGGTGATGTTGTCCTTGGTGCAGCGCTTCACCTCTCGCATGGCGTAGTCCACCGATTCCTGAATGTAGGGATACGTGAAGATGGGGTAACCGTCGGGCGTGATGTGAGCGGTGGGTTCACCGTCGGTGATCATGATGATCTGCTTGGTGCCTGTTTGCTTCGCCAATTGCTTGCGCGCCATGTCGAATGCTTGATGCATGTTGGTACCCCACTCTTGATCCCAACTGACCTCTGGAAGGTCTTCAGGACGAATGGGATAGGCCACGCTGCTGAACCCGATGATGGAGAGAAAATCGCGTGGAAACTGGGAAGAAATGAGCGAATGCATGGCCATGGCCACTTTCTTCGCCGGCACGAATCGCCCGGCTTGCACCATTGAATACGACAAGTCGAGAAGCAACACAGTGGATGATCGCGACGTGTGTTCGGTGCGCTCAATTTCAAAATCTTCCGGCGTCAACGTGACCGGAGTACCTGTTCCGTTTCGCGACAATGCGTTGCGAATGGTGCGTTGAAGATCTAAACGGAATGGGTCACCAAATTCGTATGGCTTCGAGTCGTACGTGCGCTCATGACCCATGCCTTCGTCGTGCATGCGATGTTGGCCGAACTTGTCTTTCGACAACTTGCCGAAGAGTTCGCGTAATGCATTGTTGCCAATTGCTCGCAAACCGCGTGGTGTGAGTTCTACGCGTCCTTCTTTGCGATTAATGAGCCCTGCCTCTTCAAGCACTTTTGTCATTTCTGCGAGGCGCTGGAGCGATTGGGCGCTTTGCTCACCAAGAATCTCTTGCACTTTGTCAAGGTCGAATTCGCCCAGTTGGGAGGGGCCGGCGGCCTGGCGCATCATGTTTTCCATGGCGTCCAAGTCGGCCATTTCCTGCATGGCCTGCATTGCCTGTTGCATGTCCATGGGCTGTTCGCCACGGAAGTTGTAGCCCTGGCCATTTCCCGGCTGCGGGAATAGCTGCTGCAAGCGCTCCCCTAGTTGCTGCACCTGCCAATTGAGGTCCATGTCTTCCATGAGCTGTTCAGACAACTGCTGTAGTTGTGAACGTTGCTCTGGAGTGAGCGAGTTCATGAAGTTCTGCATGGCCTGCATGCGCTGTGCCATGTTCTCTAACAATTCGTCGAGAGTTTCAGGGTTCTCGGGGAAGAAGTCGCCGAACTCTTCCATGAACTTTTCGAATTCCGGATCTTCTCCGCGTTCGCGTTTGTCCAACATGTCGTTCAACGCAGCCATCATGTCTTTCATGCGCGCCATGTCTTCGGGCTGCATGTTCTGCATTCCGTCAGACATTTGATCCACCACTTGTTGCATCATTTGTTGGCGCAATTTGTCCAACATCTCTTCAAAACGTTGGCGTGCTTCTTGCGACTCGAAGTCGTAGTTCTGTAATTCGCGCACCATGCCGGCCAGGTCGTCGGGCATCATGTCCAGGCGGAAATTGCGTTCCATGGCAGCGTCTTGTGCGGTTTGTGCACGGCGTTGGTCGCCCGATGCTTCGGCGTCACGCACTGCGTTTTCCACTGCGTGACGTTCCTCGTCGATGATGTCTTTGAGAGCTTCGGCAATTTCGGCGTAGACACCGCCAAGGTCGCCACTCTCTTCAATCTCTTTACGCTTCTGACGGATTTTGTCCATCATCTCGCGAAGACCCTCTATTCGGTTTCCGTCTTTATCGGTCATTCCTTCGCGCATTAAGCGTCGAAGAGCCGCATTGACATCGCCGTGGTACATGAGATCGTCGGTCATCTCAGCAAGAAGATCGTCGGCGTCCATGCTGAAGCCGGTTTGGGTGCCATCCCAACGGGAATAGGTGAACCTTGCGGTCATAAGCGCAACCTACTTGCTCTAAGGTGGATGCCAGCATGCGAGTACCACGAACATTTGTATTCGTCGACATCTCGGGGTTCACCAACTTCACCACCGAGAACGGCGACGACGCCGCGGGGCGATTGTTGGCTGCGTGGCGTGCTGTTACTCGTGACGTTGCATCGGAAACCGGCGTGCGTATTGCCAAATGGCTGGGTGACGGCTGCATGATCGTGGCTGTTGACCAGCGCGATGCGGTCACCTTCTCGCTCGAGTTGCAAAAGAAGTCCGAAGTTCCGTGCGCACCGCTTGCCATTCGTATTGGAATGGCGTCGGGTTTGGCGTTGCTGTTTGAAGGTGACGACTACATCGGTACCGCTGTGAACATGGCTGCTCGTTTGTGCGATGCCGCGCAACCATACGAAGTCATTATTCCGCTGGACCAAATTGAAAACTTGCCCGAAGGTGTTGCTGCTGTTCCTCACGAGCCACTCACTTTGCGCGGATTGAACGAAGCCATTCCCGTGGTGACATTGAAGGGCGAAGCGACAAATGCCGCGCGCAATGACACCGGCGAATTGTGGACTCGCTCTCCGTTTGTCATTTAACTGCTACAGACTGCGCGAACGGTAGGTGGCGCGAGCACCCGATGCGTCTTTGTTGAGACGTCGTGTGAGGTGCAGTCCTTCAAGAATGAATTCCACAGCACTTGCAACAACGGCAGGAGTGGTGTCTCCGCCCGTTACAACAGTGACAGGTGTTTGGAGCGAAGGAATTTGTGCGAGAAGCGCAATGAGATCTGCACTTGGGACATCTTCACCCACGTGAGCAATGGTTCCCTGTTCGAATGCAGTGACCACTTCGGCCATTGACACGCCTGCGGTCATTTCTTTGTACACCGTAAGAACTGCCTGCGAAATGAGTTGTTGCAAAATTTGCGACTCGCGGCCTTCTTCTAATGACTCAATCTCCACTTTTCCGCCCGTAGATGCAGCAAGTGCGTCCAAGTCGCTGACACGCGGCGCAACGTTGCGCTCACCTGCTCGAAGCGCGCGTCGAACAGCGTTTGCACTGAGGATTTCGTAGTTACTCACCGACAAACGCACGGAAACACCGCTGCGCTGGTTGACATGGCTACTGCTGCGTGCTTGCTGCGAGAACGTGGCGATGATGTGCTCCATGAACTCGGGCATAGTGACTGCTACATCGCCGATAGACGCAGGGCGTGCTTCTTGACGAATGATGGCAATTTCAGTTTCCACATCGAGCGGATAGTGCGTGCGAATTTGGCTACCGAAACGGTCTTTCAACGGAGTGATGATGCGACCACGGTTGGTGTAGTCCTCCGGGTTTGCGGATGCAACAAGCAACACGTCGATGGGAAGACTGATCTTGTATCCGCGAATCTGCACATCGCGTTCTTCAAGAACGTTCAACAAACCCACCTGGATTCGCTCGCTGAGGTCGGGCAATTCGTTAATGGCGAAAATGCCACGGTTGGTGCGCGGAACAAGTCCGTAGTGCAAGGTGAGTTCGTCACTGAGGTAGCGACCTTCGGCCACCTTGATGGGGTCAACTTCACCAATGAGGTCAGAGATGGATGTGTCGGGCGTTGCCAACTTCTCACCGAAGCGCTCGCTGCGATGTACCCAGGTAATGGGTGTGTTGTCGCCGTTGTCTGCAACGGCGTTCTTTGCGTGACGTGACACAGGGTTGTACGGATCGTCGTTGATTTCAGAACCCGCAACTATGGGCATCCACTCGTCCAACAAGTTGGTGAGTGAGCGAATCATTCGGGTCTTTGCTTGTCCACGCTCACCAAGAAACACCACGTCGTGACCAGCCAATAACGCGTTCTCAAGTTGTGGCATGACGGTGTCTTCGTATCCCATGACACCCTCGAAGAGTGGCTTGCCCTCAGAGATGTTGCGCACTGCATTGCGGCGTAGTTCTTCTTTGATGGGAAGTGATTGCCACCCTGAGGCACGCAATGCACCGAGAGTGGTGGGAAGGGACGCGGGCACTTCATGCGTAGTCATAGGTGTGACAGTACCCCCGCATTCGCTCACTCTCACAGTGGAAGAAAATGAAAAAGGAGCCGAGGCTGACGCCCCGACCCCTTTTCTCAATTTGTTCAGAAATTATGAACGCGCAAGGTCCTTGCGGTTAGCAAACTTTGCCTTGCGGTAGTCCTTGTGCATGAGTGCAATGACGTCGATGCTGATTTCCTTCGGACATGCAGCCTCACACTCGCCGTGGTTGGTGCAGGAACCGAAATGCTCGTCCATGGTCTCCACCATGGTCTCAACACGGCTGTAACGCTCTGCCTGGCCCTGTGGCAGACGATTGAGGTGTGCCACCTTCGCCGCTGTAAACAGGTTTGCTGCGCCATTGGGGCACGCTGCCACGCATGCACCACATCCGATGCATTCCGCAGAGTCCATTGCAGCGTCAGCAATTGGCTTTGCAATGGGAATGAGGTTTGCATCGGGAGCACCACCGGTTTCAGCGGTGATGTACCCGCCAGATTCGATGATGCGGTCAAATGCTGAGCGGTCGACCATGAGGTCTTTGATGAGCGGGAACGCAGATGCACGCCATGGCTCAATGGTGATGGAGTCGCCATCTTTGAACTTGCGCATGTGTAACTGACAGGTTGCGGTTCCACGCTGTGGTCCGTGTGCCTGTCCGTCGATCATCAATGAGCACGTACCGCAAATTCCTTCGCGACAGTCGTGGTCAAAGACAACGGCTTCTTTTCCTTCGGTGACCAAACGGTCGTTCAAGATGTCGAGCATCTCCAAGAACGACGCTTCGTCGGTGATTTCGGGAATGTTGTGAGTTTCGAAGTAACCCTTTGCTGCAGGACCGGCTTGGCGCCAGATCTTCAGCGTGATGTTCTTGATTGTGTTGCTCACTTGTAGCTCCTTGTTGCAAGGTGAACTTCTTCGAAATCCAGTTTTTCCACGTTGAGGACTGGCTTCATTGGGTCGCCGCCCCACTGCCATGCAGACACGTGGCAGTAGTTGTCGTCGTCGCGCAATGCTTCGCCGTCGTCGGTTTGGTACTCGGCACGGAAGTGACCGCCGCAGCTTTCCTTGCGGTCGAGCGCGTCCTTACACATGAGCATTCCCAACTGGAAGAAGTCGTCTACACGGCCAGCCTTTTCCAAGGTTTGGTTCATGCTTTCGCTATCGCCGGTGACGCGCAGGTCCTTCTTGAACTCTTCGTAGAGAGCAGGGATTTCCGACAGTGCCTTTTCGAGGCCTTGTTCGGTGCGCTCCATGCCGCAGTAATCCCAAATGATCTTTCCGAGTTCGCGATGGAAGAAGTCGGGAGACTTTGTTCCGCCGATTGCGAGGTACCCAGCAAAGCGTTCCTTCGCTGCAGCTTCTGCGGCTTTGAACTCTGGGTGATCGGTGCCTGGCATTGGCTTGTTCAGCATTGGTGCCAGGTAGTTACCGATTGTGTACGGCAAGACGAAGTAGCCATCTGACAAACCTTGCATGAGCGCAGATGCACCAAGACGGTTTGCGCCGTGGTCGGAGAAGTTTGCTTCACCTGCTGCATACAGACCAGGAATGTTGGTCATGAGTTCGTAGTCAACCCACAAGCCACCCATGGTGTAGTGAGACGCTGGATAAATACGCATTGGTGTGTCGTATGGGTTTTCGCCCGCAATGCGCTCGTACATCTCGAAGAGGTTTCCGTAGCGCTCTTCCACCACTTCGCGACCGAGGCGATTAATGGCATCGGAGAAGTCAAGGTAGACACCGTTCTTCTTTGGACCAACGCCAAGACCCTTGTCAACAGCACGCTTTGCGGCGCGTGACGAAATGTCGCGCGGTGCAAGGTTGCCGAACGATGGATACAAACGCTCAAGGTAATAGTCGCGCTCGCTCTCAGGAATTTCGTGAGCAGGACGAGTTTCGTCTGGGTTTGTTGGCACCCACACGCGACCGTCGTTACGAAGCGACTCTGACATGAGTGTCAACTTCGATTGGCTGTCGTCGCTCTGTGGAATACAGGTGGGGTGAATCTGGGTGTAGCAGGGGTTTGCAAACAATGCGCCCTTGCGGTGTGCACGCCATGCTGCAGTGACGTTGCACGCCATTGCATTTGTTGACAAGAAGAATGCGTTTCCGTATCCGCCTGTTGCAAGTACCACGGCGTGTGCCGAGTGAGATGTGAGCTCGCCAGTGACAAGGTCACGAACAACAATTCCGGCTGCACGACCGTCGACAACAACGATGTCGATCAGTTCGGAACGGTTGAACAAGCGAATACCACCAAGGCCTACTTGGCGTGAGAACTGCTGGTATGCACCAAGCAGAAGCTGCTGACCGGTTTGACCGCGTGCGTAAAACGTACGGCTGACCTGTGCACCACCGAATGAACGGTTGTCCAAAAGACCACCGTATTCACGGGCGAACGGAACACCCTGGGCCACCATTTGGTCAATGATGTCAACGCTGTTTTCGGCGAGACGATGAACGTTTGCTTCGCGTGCGCGGAAGTCGCCGCCCTTGACGGTGTCGTAGAACAAACGGTGAATGCTGTCGCCGTCACCCTTGTAGTTCTTTGCTCCGTTGATTCCGCCCTGTGCTGCAATTGAGTGAGCACGACGTGCGGAGTCGTGAAACGTGAATGCATCTACTTGGTAACCAAGTTCTGCGAGCGTCGCTGCAGCTGATGCGCCAGCGAGTCCGGTTCCAACAACAATGACTTTGAACTTGCGCTTGTTGTTGGGGTTCACCAACTTCATGTCGGACTTGTAGGTGTTCCACTTATCCGCCATGGCGCCAGCAGGAATCTTGCTGTCGAGTTGCACTGTGTTTTGTGCGAGGAGTTGATCTGTGAGGCTCATGAGTATCTCTTTCTTCGATTAACTAATAACGCCAGCCATAACGGCGACAGGGAATGAGACGTTTCCGATGACAACGACAGCTGCGAATCCGGTGGCGAATGCGCGACGCCATTTGTTGAATCGTGGATTGTTCCAACCAAGCGACTGGAAGATGCTCCATGCGCCGTGAAAAAGGTGAATGCCCAACAAGATGTTGGCTACTACGTAGAACAACGCCACTGGTGTGCGCTCGAAGCTGGCAATAACGCTGACGTAGACGGCTTTGACTTTTTCAGTGTCGCCTTCGTACGCCACCATGTTGCCCACTTCGGAGTTCACAACACCGAAGGTCAAGTCGAGCAAGTGCCACACGATGAACGACAAAACGATGATTCCGGACCATCGCATTGTGCGACTTGCAAAGTTCGCGATTTGGTAGTCGCGGGCACTTTGGTACTTCACGGGACGCGCTTCACGATTCAGACGTGTGAGCGACCATGCAGCATGAAGGTGCAAGAACAACATGGTGATGAGGCCACCACGAAGAATCCACAGCACCCAGCCCTTGGGGGCAAGCGGATACAGAAGTGTCTGCAGGAAGTGCGCGTAATGGTCCAGGTCGGACGCACCCGCATACATCTTCAGGTTGCCGATCATGTGAAAGAGGACAAAGCCCATCATGGCGATGCCTGTGACTGCCATGACGTACTTCTTGCCCACCGCGGTGGAATAGAGGTCAATTAGGAAGGGACGACGCTTCTTTGCTCGATTCGCGGTGCCCGTGACCGGACCGCGGTGGCTCGTGACTACTTGTGCCATATGGGGACTCCTTGCGGGCGGGGTTTTCCCGCCTTTGCAAACTCGAGGGAAACGGTACCCCTCTTGGGCCCCTGGCGACCAACTTGTGAAGTTCTCCAATTGGTGTCGTTGTTCACTACTGTTGACCTGTCCACTCAGAGGGTCCCGTTTCGCGGGTCCCCCCAACCTGCCAGGAGTTCATTCGGTGTCAGGAATATTTGCAGCTGAGGGCGGTTACCAAGAGTTCGTACTCAAGGGCGGAGAATGGGCGGTGTTGTGGCTTTCAGCCGCAGCAGCGATCCTTGCCATCGCCGTTGGGTTCTTCTTGGTCCGCTCAGTCATGGCGGCCGACGAAGGTACGCCAAAGATGAAAGAGATCGCATTAGCGATTCAGGAAGGTGCTTGGGCATACCTCAAGCGTCAGTTCAAGACCATTGGTGTCATCCTGATTCCTCTTGCAATCATCGTGTTCGTCACGTCAACCGCGATTCTGAAGGGAGATAAGACCGAAGCATTGTCATTCGTACAGGCTGGCATTTGGCGAACGGTCGCATTCATCCTCGGATGTCTCGCATCCGGTCTCACCGGTTACATCGGCATGACCCTTGCAACACGAGGCAACGTACGTACGGCAGCAGCCGCACTCACCAACTCAATGCCGAAGGCGCTCACTGTTGCCTTCCGCACAGGCGGTGTTGCTGGCATGTTCACCGTCGGACTTGGTCTCATTGGTGCAACAGGAATCATCATGATCTTCCAAAACACATCAAGCGTCATGCTTGTTGGATTCGGTTTTGGTGGATCACTTCTTGCTCTCTTCCTCCGCGTTGGCGGTGGCATTTTCACCAAGGCAGCTGACGTAGGTGCTGACCTTGTTGGAAAGGTCGAAGCAGGAATTCCAGAAGACGACCCACGCAACCCCGCAACAATCGCTGACAACGTTGGCGACAACGTTGGCGACTGCGCCGGTATGGCCGCTGACCTTTTCGAGAGCTATGAAGTAACGCTTGTTGCATCAATCATCCTTGGCGTTGCAGCGTTCAACTCAATCGGTCTTAACCCAGCCATGGGACTTGTGTTCCCACTTGCAGCGCGCGCAATTGGTGTTATTGCATCAATCGCTGGCGTTTTCGCAGTGAAGGCGAAAGAAGGCGAAACAGATGCGTTGAAGCCAATCAACAAGGGCTTCCTTGTTGCTGGTTCTCTCACACTCGTCGGAACACTTGCACTTGCACTCTCGTACGTAGGCAACAAGGCAACAACGTTGTCCGATGCAGTCGTGAAA
>CAIVDG010000080.1 GCA_903904615.1 uncultured Acidimicrobiaceae bacterium
CGCTCGAGCGGCATGGCCAGATACCCCATGAGATAGGGCATGTCGTGACCAAGCGACAAGATCATGGCGTCGACACCACTGCGCTTCATCTCTGCTCGAGCGCGACTCAGGCGTTCGGCGTATGTGTGTGAGGAGAGCATGGTGTTCATCGAGTACCAATTGTGACAGGTACGGCGTGTTCTGCCGACTCTCGTGCGTGATAGCTAGACCGAGTGAGTGGGCTGGACTCCACGTGACCAATGCCGAACTCTTCACCAACACGCTTGTACATGTCGAAGACAGCAGGTTCTACCCAGCGCGCGACGGGTAAATGGTTCGTGGTGGGTCGCAGGTATTGCCCAATGGTGACAATGTCAACGCCAATATCAGCAAGGTCGGCCAGCACTCCAACAATTTCATCGTCTGTTTCGCCCATACCCACAATGAGGCCCGACTTCACCGTGAGACCAGCCGCTTTGCCCCGCGCCAATACAGACAAGCTTCGTGCATACCCAGCACTTGGGCGCACAGCACGCTGTAATCGTGGAACAGTTTCCACGTTGTGATTGAACACGTCGGGTCGCGCATTGATCAACACATCGAGCGATGCAGTACCACGAGCGTCTGAGATAAGAGTCTCTACTTGCACCGACGCATCTCGCGTACGAATGGCCTGAATGCACTGCGCAACGTGGCCCATACCTTCATCGGCCAAATCGTCGCGCGCCACCATAGTGAGAACCGCAAATTTCAACCCCATGCGGGCCACCGCTTCGGCAACATGCGACGGCTCGTTGCTGTCAGGAGCTTCAGGCTTCTGTGTGTCCACTAAGCAGAATCCGCATGCACGCGTACAACGTTCGCCCAACACCATGAACGTGGCCGTGCCATCGTTCCAGCATTCTGACAAGTTAGGACAGCCGGCCTCTTCACACACGGTGACCAGCGACAAATCGCGCAATGTCTTTTTCAGTGTGAGCACTTCTTCACCGTGCTTCACGTGCGGACGAATCCAATCGGGTTTCCGTTCCGACAATGAAATGGATTCCTTCACGCCCGCTTGAGCAAGTCGTCCCAACATGCGAACAGGTTGACCAGGTCCTTCACCACGAGAGAACGCGGACAAATCATCGGGGGTGTGTTTCCAAGCAACGTCTTGGCGCTCGATGAGACCGTTACCCCACATGTTGGCAGCATGGCGCGCCACTACTTCTGTGAAGTCCTTCATGGACACCGAAATGCCCTCCGCCTCGAGCGAGGTCACCGGATAGTCGGCGATTCCACACGGAACAATGTTTGTCGACATGTAGTGAAGATCTGTTGAAACATTCACGGCGAATCCGTGCATGGTGCGGCGACGACCAACGCGCACACCGATTGCACAAATCTTTCGTGGATTGTCTCCATCAACATCTACCCACACACCTGGGTAACCGGGGAATCGATCTGCAGAGGAAAGTCCTACTTCGCGAAGTGAATCAATGATGACCTGCTCAACTGAATGCACATACGCAACAGAATCGGCGGGGCCATCGGCACCGTGCTTCGGTTGCAAGTTCACAATGGGATAACCCACTAGTTGTCCGGGCCCGTGATACGTAATGTCCCCACCACGTTTCACCTTCACAAAGTCGGCTCCCACTTCGGCGGGGTCGCATTTCAAATTCTTTTCAAGTTCTGCAGAGGGCCCGTACGTAAACACATGCGGATGCTCCATGAGAAGCAGAGCATTACCCGACCCATGTTGGAACATAGATTCTTGAACTGCGAGCGCTTCGGCATAAGGAACCTTGCCTAGCCAGCGAACACGCAACTGTGTTGAAGAGATGGTCATGGCGACTGTCTCTCCTTCCGCACTTTCTCGCTTAGACCTCTGCGGACCAATCGCGAGTTTCCAAAATTGACTTCACCTTCACAAGGAATCCAGCGGCATATGCGCCATCGAATGCACGGTGATCCCATGCCATTGCAAGATTTCCTACAGGGTGAATAGCGATGCTGTCCCCGCCGCCAGGAACTTCCACAACCACAGCCTTCTTCACAATTGCATCGGTTGACAAAATGGCGACCTGCGGCTGATTGATGATGGGCATTGTCAACACTGAACCAGCCGAACCATTGTTTGTAATGGTGAATGTTCCGCCAGAGATTTCATCGGGTGACAAGCGACGCGTACGGGCACGTGATGCAAGGTCGTTGACTTCGCGAGCAAGTCCACGCAGACGCTTTTCTTCGGCATCGCGAATAACTGGAACGATCAGGCCTTGGTAGTCCAAGTCCACTGCAATTCCAAGGTCGATGTACTTGTGAACGATTAACTCATTTGCACCAAGAGATGCATTGAGATGCGGGAATTCAACAAGCGCGTCTACAACTGCGCGCGCAATGAACGGCAAGTACGTGAGGCTGAAACCTTCCGTGGCTTTGAAGTCACCTTTTGCTCGTGAACGAGTGGCGTCAACATTTGCAAAGTCCACTTCCACCACGCTGAAAGCGTGAGGGCTTGCGCCTTTGCTCATCAACATGTGAGCACCTGTTGCTTGACGAATCTTTGA
>CAIVDG010000081.1 GCA_903904615.1 uncultured Acidimicrobiaceae bacterium
CTTGGCAGAACAGTTTCCCGGTAGCGAAGTGTTATGTGTTGCGCATGCGGGCGTTATTCGAGTGATGCGTCGGGCACATCGAGTTTCAGATACGCGTATTGCAAATCTTGGTGGTTGTCATTTCATTGTCACGCCCGGCACTTCTTCCTCCATTGAAATTGGCGACGTGGTCGATCTGTTTGAACATGGTGAACTTGGCGAAGAGTTATAAGCGTGTTTGACCGCTTCATTGACACCACCTACGCACCTGTTGTCCGCACCAATGTGAACCGTTTGGTGTGGGGACGTCTTATCTCTAACGCCTGTTACCGATTCGCGCCACCATTCATTGCCGTTATTGCGCGAGGTCTCGATGTTTCTGTCGCTGAAATAGGTGTTGCGTTCACTATTGGCGAATTCGCTGGGCTGTTATCGCCCGTCATTGGACGATATGTGGATAGGGCAAACCGTTTGGTCGCCATGACTGCTGGCATGGTGTTGATCACGGCATCTGTCTTGCTCGCAGCGTTCTCCACGAACCTTGTCATGTTCGCTGCCGCCATGTTCTTGATGAGTGCATCAAAGGTTCTGTTCGATACATCTCTCATTGTGTGGGTTAACGATCATGTTCCCTATGAGAAGCGCGGGCGCATCGTTGGAATCATTGAGACCTCATGGGCGTTGTCGCTGTTCATCGGTGTTGCCATCATGGGAATTGCAACAGCGCTCATCTCGTGGCGTGCTGGGTTTCTTGTTGGTGCTATTGGCTTGGTTATCTCGGGTGCACTTATTGCAACCGGACTTCCTCGTGACGATGCTCACGCTCCACCTAAGGAGCATGTGCGTGGAAAGATCCCGGCTAATGCATGGCTGATCTTCGCCTGCTCGTTCTTATTAATGGGAGCAAGCCAGTGTGTGGGCATCACCTTCGGCCCATGGTTTGAAGATGAGTTCGGTTTCACGAGCGCCGCGCTCATTGCCGTTGTAGTCGCACTTGGAATCTTCGAACTTGTGTCCAGCATTGGTAGTAGTCGCGTGACCGACGTATGGGGCAAAGAGATCAGTGTTCGTCGCGGAGTGGTGTTGATGGTCATCACAGGTTGTGCAATGAGTGTGGGAACTCATGTGTCATTCATTGCATTGCCCATGTTGATTCTGTTCATCGCAGGTTTCGAGTTCGCTCTGGTCAGCATGTTGCCTCTTGCTGCCAACTTGGTTCCTACAGCTGGCGGCATTGGTTTAGGACTCACAGTTGGTGCGGGAACGTGCGGGCGTGCAGTGTTTAGTTCTGTGGCAACACGTTTATACGACTCTGTAGGGCCAGTTGGTCCTGCAGTGAGTGCAACCGTGTTGGCTGCGCTAGCGGTTGTTGCAATTTCTGCTTACGCGCGATCTGCGCGGTAACCATTTGTAATGGGCACTCGGCGGTCTTTGCCGAAGGCTTTGGTGGACACGCGAACACCTGGTGCGCACTGACGTCGCTTGTATTCATTTACATCAACCAATCGAGCAATTCGCTTCACGACCAACTCATCGAAACCGAGCGCAATAATCTCGTGGACACCAAGATCGTTGTCGATGTAATTGCGAAGAATGGGATCGAGTTCTTCGTAGGGCGGAAGACTTTGATCGTCGCGCTGATCAGGTCGTAGTTCTGCCGATGGTGGCTTTGTAATAACGCTTTCGGGAATTATCTCGCGTCCCGCACGTTCATTAATGCGTCGACACAATGCGAAGACTTGTGTTTTGAACACGTCTTTGATGACTGCGTACCCACCGGCAGAATCTCCGTAGATAGTGAAGTACCCGACGGCCATCTCGCTCTTGTTTCCGGTGGTTAACACCATCCACCCGAACTTGTTGCTGAGTGCCATAAGCGTTGTGCCACGACAACGACTCTGCAAATTCTCTTCCGTGAGATCTGCATCGCGTCCTTCAAATGATGGTTGCAACATGTCCAGATATGACTGGAATGCAGGCTCAATGGAAATGACGCGATGGTCAATGCCTAATGCAGAAGCAAGCTTTTCTGCATCGTCTAATGAACCTTGGCTGGAATAGCGCGATGGCATAGCCACACCGTGCACGTGATCTGCACCAAGAGCATCGACTGCAACGGCAGCAACAATTGACGAGTCGATTCCACCCGAGAGCCCAATAACTACATCGGTAAAGCCGTTCTTGCGAACGTAATCACGAGTACCCAACACAAGCGCTCGATAGACGCGGTCGAGATCAGACTCAAATGGAGTAACCGTTCCCACTTCAACAGAACCATCAGCGTGAATGTTCGCAACGCCAAAGTCGGCGTCGAACGACGCAAGTCGAGATGCGATTGTTCCATCGGCTGCGACAACAACACTTGATCCTTCAAACACCAATTCGTCTTGGGCGCCCGCCTGATTGACATACACAATGGCGCTTCCTGTTTGTTGCGCACGCTCACGCAACATGTCTTCACGTTCATCGTGTTTACCTTGGTGATACGGCGAACCGTTTAAGTTCAACAGCACTCGCGCGCCGTGAGTGGCTTGTGCCTTCACTGGGCCGTCGGCAAACCAAATGTCTTCGCACACCGAGACACCCACCATGACTCCGTTCACGGTGAACACTCCGGCGGGGTGTCCATCTACCGAATCAGGGCCTGGTTCGAAGTATCGCTCTTCGTCAAACACGGAATAGTTCGGCAACAACCTCTTGCGGTAGATGCCAATCACTTCGCCCATGCGACACAGCGCAACTGCGTTGTACAAGGCGCCGCGTTCTTCGTCGACGAAACCCACTGCTGCGACACATTCACGCGTTGCAGCAGCAATGCGATCAACAGCGAGTCGGTTGTCGCGCACGAACGCTTTCTTCAACAGCAGATCTTCAGGCGGATACCCGGTGACTGTCAGCTCGGGATACACAATCACGTGACACCCCTCGGCTTCGGCACGCGCGTAATCGGTGAGGGCCAGCTGTTCGTTGCCAGGAAGATCGCCCACGGTGGGGTTCAACTGGGACATCGCCACCCGAAGTCCGGTGCCGGGGGCAAATGTTGGGAAAGTGGCCACGCTCCGAGGCTAACGACCCCACCTCTCATCCCCTTGCCCTATAAGGGTTCCCCACCGGGCCAGCCCCGTTTCACACAGCGTTCACATTTGGGAAAAGGCAGAGAAACTCCGAGGTGACATCCTGTAGGGACTTAGACAACGGGAATTCTCCCCTCAGGCAAAGGAACCGCAATGCCCATTCAGGCCGAATACATCTGGATTGACGGTACGCAGCCCACTCCGCTGCTCCGCTCAAAGACAAAGGTCATCCCCGACTTCGCAGGCGCAATTGGCGACATGCCAATGGACGAGTGGGGCTTTGACGGCTCCTCCACCGAGCAGGCAAGCGGCGATGCTTCTGACTGCATCCTTCGCCCCGTGTTCCATTGCCAAGACCCCATCCGTGGTGGCAAGAACGTTCTCGTGATGTGTGACGTTCTTCTTGCAAAGACCGGTGAACCACACCCAACGAACACACGCGCTGCATGTGCTGCAGCTGCTGCAAAGTTCAAAGATCAGGAAATGTGGTACGGCATCGAGCAGGAATACACCATGCTTCGTCTCGATGGCTCACCATACGGTTTCCCTGTAGGCGGTTACCCAAAGCCACAGGGTCCTTACTACTGCGGCGTTGGCGCAGGTCGCGTTGTTGGTCGTCAGATCATTGAAGAGCACACCCAGGCATGTATCGATGCAGGTCTTCGTATCTCTGGAACAAACGCAGAAGTAATGCCCGGTCAGTGGGAATTCCAAATTGGACCAGCAGATGCGTTGACAGTTTCTGACCACATGTACGTTGCACGCTGGTTGCTCCATCGCATCGCAGAAGATCACGACGTGGTTATCTCGTTCGACGCAAAGCCAGAAAAGGGCGACTGGAACGGCGCTGGTGCGCACACCAACTTCTCTACTCGTGCAATGCGCGAAGGCTACGACGCCATCATCGCAGCATGTGAAAAGCTTGGAACACGCGTTCTTGAGCATGTTGAGAACTACGGTCACGACATTCAGAGCCGCCTCACCGGCAAGCACGAAACTGCTCCTTGGAACAAGTACTCGTACGGCGTTTCAAACCGCGGTGCATCAGTACGTATCCCATGGCAGGTCGAGCGCGACCAGCGCGGTTATGCAGAAGACCGTCGTCCAAACGCCAACTGTGACCCCTATTTGGTCACCCGCCTCATCCTTGAGACGGTCTGCGGCTAACGCAGAAACCCCAGAACAACTAGGGACGGGGGGCCGAAAGGCCCCCCGTTTCGCTTTCTAAGTAGCCCATTGCCC
>CAIVDG010000082.1 GCA_903904615.1 uncultured Acidimicrobiaceae bacterium
GCTCTACCAATTGAGCTACGTCCCCGAAGGGCAGGTAAGAGACTATCGGCGCAACATCAGAACTGCCTCAGGCCCGTAGCCATTTGGCGGGGGGTCCGCGCTCACCACGAATCCCCGATTTTCCCAGAACCCCCGAGAGCCCTGCACCGACACCACGTGGCAGACCGAGATGGCGTGCGCGGCGCTCACGGTGGTTAACGCCGCCAAGAGTTGGTCGGCCACTGCCCGACCCCTCCACTCGGGACGTACCGCAAGGTCATGGATGTACATGGCCTGGGCCTCATGAAGTCGAACGGATGACATAGTCGATGAATTCAGGGTGACACCCGCGTGACCCTCAATGGGAAACGCGATGAGATACCCCACCATCTCGCTGTTGTGCCATGCGCCAAATGACGTTTCGTCTGATGCGCTGATCTTGGCCGCGAAACTGTCGGCGTCTTCTAAAAAGTTCGCTGCATACGCAGTTTCTTGAAGGCGAAGAACATATGGAACGTCGGCCGTATCCAATGTTCGAATCTCCACCTCATGATGCACGCGAGCACTGTAGTGGTGAGGAGATATTTGAGTGAAAGGTGTTGTTGAACCCAATAATCTCCCCGTTCGCCCTAAGTGGCGGGGGTACCCTTGACCTATGGCAGGCGAACTCATCTATGCATTCCGAATCATGCGCCTGCCGTTGCTCGATGCCGGCGGTGCGGCTATTGGTCGAATTGACGACATTGTGGTGGTCCCGGGCCGCAGTGGCGTCGCCCCGCGCGTCACCGGATTCGTGGCCACCAGCCAACGCCGTCGAATTTTCGTGAACGCAAATCGGGTGGGCTCGCTCGACACCGAAGGCGCACGCCTACGCAGTTGGGACGTGGACCTCAACCCCTTCAAGCCCCGTGATGGTGAGCGCCTCTTGGCTGCCGACATTATTGACAAGCGCGTGAACGGCGAGAGCGTCAGCGATGTGGCTCTTCGCCCCACCGTTACCTCGCGCGAAGCCGGATGGGAAGTGGCCAAAGTTCGTCTCAGCCGCGGCGGAATTTTTGGCAAGAAGAACACCTACCGATTGGTGGAGTGGAACGAAGTGGGCGGTTTGTTTGCAGCCGTTACAGAAATGGCCGCAGAAGCTGCGCGCTTGCGCGACATGCACCCTTCCGACGTAGCCGCTGTTGTGCGTGCGCTTCCGCTACCGCAACGTCAACTGTTGGCGAAAGAAATGGACGACGACCGTCTTGCTGACTTGTTGGAAGAGTTGCCAGAGAGTGAACAGCTCACTCTTATTTCGAATCTCGACCTTGATCGCGTGATTGACGTTCTTGAAGAGATGGAATTTGACGACCTCGCCGACCTTCTTGCAGAAATGCCTGCGCAGCGACGCGCTGAAGTGTTGGAAGCAATGGACGACGAAGATGCCGATGTTGTTCGTTCGCTGTTGTCGTATGCGCCAGGTACTGCCGGTGCATTGATGACACCAGAAATCATCATCATGGGCGCCAATGCAACCGTTGCTGAAGCACTTGCTCAAGTGCGAGACCCCGAGTGGTTGGTCTCAATTGCAGCGCAAGTGTTTGTGACGCAACCGCCATACAAGGCTCCCACTGGTACATACCTTGGTGTTGTTCACTTGCAGCGCTTGTTGCGTGAACCACCCAGCACAGAACTGGGTCGTTGCATTACAAAAGAACCCACCGTGTCGCCATCGCTTTCCGATCGCGAAGTTGCAGAGTTTCTCGCTTCGTACAACTTGCTTGCAGTGGGTGTGTGTGACGGTGCCGACCATTTGCTTGGCGCAATCACAGTGGACGACGTTCTCGACCGCATGCTGCCCGCCGACTGGCGCCAGCGTCGACGTCAGGCGGCTCAGTCATGAAGCGTCGCCAAGATCTCTCCACTCCACGCCAGCGTCGGCGTGTTGGTA
>CAIVDG010000083.1 GCA_903904615.1 uncultured Acidimicrobiaceae bacterium
CGAATCTCGGCGGTGTCCTCTGCACACACCACACGGTCATGCGGTGAGAACCACTCTGTTGCTGCAGAAACAAGTGATGTTTTCCCCGATGATGTTTCTCCCGAGACAACAACGTTTGCCCGCGAGATGACAAGCTGTCGGACTAATTCGCAGTGATGTTCCGACCCGAAAGCGGCAAGAGGAAGAGTGCGCTGTGGAAACTTGCGGATGTTGATGCTGGTTCCGTGAAGAGCTATGGGCGCAAGCACAACGCATGCACGGGAACCATCAGGCAATCGAGCGTCGAGAATGGGAGAGAGTGCATCAATTCGGCGATGTGAGAGCCGGCTGATTCCCTCCACGAGAAGTGTGAGTTCAGCAGTGGAAAGCGAACAGTGGTGAGAGAAACCAGAAGTGCGTTCTACCCAGACGTCACTGCCATTCACCACCATGATCTCCAACACATCGGGTGATGCCATGAGATCGCTGATGGGTGCCAGCCCCACATGCATTAGTTGTTGTCGGTCTTAATGTGGCGACCCAACAGTTGTTCAACACGAGATGGCAACAGGCCTGCATCGACAGCACGAGCGATAGCCGGCTCGTACGGGATACGAGCTTCCAACGTGGCGCCGAGAACTTGCACGACATCGTTGGTGGTGAGCGCCCGCCCCGGTTCTTCAAGAACATATGCATGTACTGGACGTGGAAGATGAGTTGCTCGACGAAGGGTGAGATAGCACGGACGAGAAACCGTGATGACCTTTGTGGCTGCTTCGTGTAACACGGTGGGTAATCGACCTACTCCAGCATCAACAACAACGGTGTAGGGCATTGTGGAGACGGCGTCGGCCAGTGCCGCCCAGCGCGGTTCACCGT
The DNA here is from genome assembly GCA_903904615.1 of uncultured Acidimicrobiaceae bacterium. Classification (GTDB taxonomy): domain Bacteria; phylum Actinomycetota; class Acidimicrobiia; order Acidimicrobiales; family Ilumatobacteraceae; genus UBA2093. The sequence continues at coordinate 859 of CAIVDG010000083.1, forward strand.
GAATGAACTGAGATCCGCAATGCACAACAAGCAAATTGGGTATGGCTTCATTTCCCATAGCGAGTAGTGCAGCAGAGTCACCGTGATAGTTCTCCGACAGCCAGTCATTGACTCCGGGCCCTTGTGGTTCTGCCATTCCAACGGTGGCGGGCTGATCGCCACACAAATCAATAAGCACTGTGCGTTGTCCGCGCAAGGCAGACAGCAGTGCATACGCTGCCGCTGTCACCGTTGTGCCGTTTCCACCTTTTGGTGAAGTGAAGATAAGGGACATGATTCTCCAATCAGGTTGGAGGTCATGTGTGCCACCGAATTCAGCGGCGGAAGTTCTATTTCACTTCGTTACGAAGTGGAGCACCCGCAATAAAGCTTCGAAAGTTTTCAACAAATATTTTCTCTGCCCGTATCGCAGATTTTGGAGAGGCGCCAGAACTATGCGGTGTCACAATGACATTAGGCATTGACCACAGAGGTGAATCTTGTGGGAGTGGTTCCACAGCGAACACGTCAAGACCGGCACCAGCAATATGGCCCGACTGCAGTGCTGAAACAAGTGCTGGTTCTTCTACTAACTCGCCACGTCCCACGTTGATGAAGTGCGCTCCGGGCTTCATGCGCGACAAGCGCGGGGCATCGAACAAGTTCACTGTGTCGTCTGTAAGCGGCAATGCCACGGCAACCCAATCGGCACGAGACAAAACAGCATCTAACTGATCAAATCCGTATGTAGGGCACGGCTCATTTCCCGCGGGCGTGCGACGAATGGCTTCTACATCCATGTTGAGTGCAGCACCTAAACGAGCAATCTCTAGGCCAATGGGGCCCATACCAATGACGGCAAGGCGTGCGCCATCTAATTCATTGAACTCATGGCGTTCCCATTCACGAGCCTCTTGGTGCTTTATCCATGCGCGCACATTTCTACTGAGTGCCAGCATGTACAAAATTGCAGTTTGTGCAATAGGCGAAGCGGTTGCGCCGGTGGAATTAGACAGTCGAACTCCGCGTTCCAGTAACTGTTGGAAGAAGGGATTGTCTACTCCGGCAGAGAATGTATGTAGCCACTTCAGTTGTGTTGCTCGAATGATGGACAGTGCAACTCCACGAGAACGCTCAGGCCACAAGTCGCTGGAATA
>CAIVDG010000084.1 GCA_903904615.1 uncultured Acidimicrobiaceae bacterium
CAGAGTCATCAACGAGTGCCACGTCGGAGATCTCAATGATGAGCTCGCGATCGCTTTCGCCAATCTCATCGAGTGCGTCAATGACAAGAGGGCGATAGCGAGTCACGATGCGATCGCGCACATGAGCGTTCGGTACTTGCAGACGAAGAGATTCGTCGCCGCTTGTGACGGCAACAACATCGTTGAATGTGGAGAACCACACCCCTTCGGACACCTGTGCTTTCAAAAGTTGCGCAGTTGCATTCCACACCGCTTCGTGGTTACTCATGATGTGCCTCCTCAAGTGTCGTCCACAACGAAATCCACAGGGTGTGGATGACGCCCCAAGCCATTTGAACTGGGAATGTGACCGTAGTCAGAGCCTGTGGATACTCCAAATTGAGACCCGGGCCGTCTTGGCTGTGGGATTCGACCGCCAGAGTTCTATGGCCAACGTTGCCATAGTGGGTTGCGGCGGCGTTAGCCTGTGGTTCGCTTTCGTCTCGTGCCGCTGGCACAGGAAAGTCACATAGACCGCGTGCTCCCGCAGGGGAGCTTGTCCCCACAGGAGGCGCCATGAAGCGCACCTTTCAGCCCAACAACCGACGCAAGGCCCGCAAGCATGGGTTCCGCGCACGCATGAGCACCCGCGCTGGACGCGCCGTGTTGAAGTCGCGTCGGGCCAAGGGCCGTCACCGCCTCAGCGCTTGATCGGCCGAATCCAGAGCCGGTCTGCCTTTCTCCGGGTTCGCCAGGAGGGGGCACATCATCGCTCCGGACCCCTGTCCTGCACCATGTTTGTTGACGCTTCCTTGTCTGTTCCCCACGTTGGCTATGCCCTGGGTCGCTCGTACGGGTCTGCTGTGCGCCGAAACAGGCTGCGCCGCCAACTTCGAGAACTCATGAAATCCCGCGAATCGGCCATGTCCCCCGGGGTCTATGTGTTCGGCGCATCCCCCCGTGCCGGCGCCGCATCGTTCGCCGAATTGGGCCAACACCTCGATCGACTCTTGGCCAAGTGCTCTGGTGAGGTGAAGCCATGACCGCTACACATCACTGCGTCGACGCGCGCACCCATCAAGATTTCACAAAAGCACAAAGAGTGATGTTGCGGGCGATTCGCTTCTACCAAGAGGCTCGCGATGGTCGCCCTTCCCCTTGCCGCTTCTGGCCATCGTGCTCTCACTACGCCGTTGAAGCCATTGAAACCCACGGTTCTGGCCGTGGGCTCTGGCTCACCATTCGACGTCTCTCCCGTTGTCGTCCCTTCGGTCCATCCGGAGTCGACCCCGTTCCTGCGCCAAAAGGGCGCGCATAAGAAAGGCTGACCCATGTTCAAAGCCGCCGCTTGGTTAATTGACACCTTCTACGGATGGGTGAACAACTACGCCATCGCCATCTCGTTGGTGGCCGTGGCCATCATGCTTCTCATCACCCCGCTCACCATGAAGAGCACCAAGGGAATGTTGGAAATGCAGCGTCTCCAGCCGGAGATGAAGAAACTGCAGAACCAGTACAAGGGTGATCGTCAGAAACTGAACGAAGAGATGATGAAGCTCTACCAAGAGCACAAGGTGAACCCTTTGGCGTCATGCTTGCCACTGTTGGCCCAGATGCCGGTCTTCATCATCATGTTCCAGGTGCTGAATGGCCTAGGCCGTATTGGTGCCGACGGAACGTTCGACCCCAAGCACATTGCTGCCGACTCGGCTCTGTACAAGTCGCTCGACAAGACCAGCGAGATGCTGTCCTTTGGTCTGGACTTGGCCATCAGCCCAGCTAATGCCATGGGCGACGACATTGTTCGCGGTATCCCCTACGCCCTCTTGATCGTTGGGTTGGGCGGTTTGTTCTTTATTCAGCAACGCATGGTGGCTAGTCGCACAACAAGCCCCACCATGTCTCCCACTCAGGCCAAGATCATGCAGTACTTGCCCGTGGCATTCGCACTGTTTCAGGTGTTCTTGCCTACTGGTTTGGTGGTGTACTACGGCGTTCAGGCCATCATTCGCATTATTCAGCAGGGGTACATCACCCGTCGTTTCTATGGTGAAAACGGCCTTGGCCGCGAAGCCCAAGACGCCAGCGCTCGCGCTCGTGAATTGAAAGACGACGATGCTAAGCCCAGCAAGCAGAAGAATGAACAATCGCAAGCAAACGCTCCCATCCAGAGCAAGCGGGTCACACCGAGCAAGAACCGGCCAACTCCAAGTGGTCGCCCGGCTCGCCCCGTTCCACCAAGCAAGCGAAACAAGTAGTTGCGCCGCGTGCGCACATTAGAAAAGAGGATCCCATGGAATGGGTAGAAACCACAGGTGAAACACTCGAAGAGGCAAAGGAAGCCGCACTCGACCAATTGGGTGTTGCAGAAGATGACGCCGAATTCGAAGTCATTGACGAACCAAAGCAAGGTTTGTTCGGCCGTACTCGCGGTGAAGCTCGTGTTCGCGCACGAGTGAAGCCGAGCACCCCTCGCGGCAAGACCGAGCGCCGTCCACGTCGCGACAAGGAAAAAGGTGGCGAGCGCCGCGAACAGCGTCCACGCAACGACCGCCAGCGCACGGAGCGCCCAGAGCGCGAGCCACGCCCACCTCGCGAGAAGGTAGACGTTGACCCCGCCGTTGTGGGCCAAGCAGCCTCTGAGTTCTTGTCTGGTTTGGTAGAGGCCTTTGGTACCAAGGGAACCGTCACCGTGAACCGTGAGGACGGCGAAATTGAAGTCCGCGTCGACGGCACCGAACTTGGCCTCATGGTGGGCCCCGGCGGTGCAACGTTGTTGGCTATTCAGGACCTCACGCGTGTTGCCAGCCAACGCCGTTTGGGTGACCAAGACACCCGCCTACGCATTGACATTGCTGGTTACCGTGAGCGTCGCCGCGAAGCTCTCAGCCGCTTTGCAACCAAGGTTGCAGAGGAAGTGAAAGAGACCGGTTCGGCTCGCATGCTCGAGCCAATGACATCTGCAGACCGCAAGATCGTGCATGACACATTGGTGGAATACGAAGGCGTGACAACACGCAGCGAGGGCGAAGACCCCCGCCGCCGCGTGGTTGTTGAACCCGCGTAAGCACACCCCACACTTTCCGCTCTGGGCCCGCCGACAGGCGGGCCCTTTGCTTTGCCCACTACATTCGTGGCGTGACACCGCGCCGCACAGTGACCGACATTCTTGAATCTGCACAGCGCGTGGGCACGTTGGGCGACCGACCCATCCCTGAAGTCATTGATCATGCGCGCCAGTTCGTTGATGCGCTGGTCGATATCACGGGACGAGTGATCGACATTGGAACAGGCGCCGGGGTGCCTGGTTTAGTCATCGCCGACGACCGCCCTGACCTGGACGTGGTGCTGGCCGATCGACGCGCTACCCGCATGGACGCCCTTCGGCTAGGGGTAGCGGCGCTGGGGTGGGCAGACCGAGTAGAGGTCATCACCACCGACATTGACGACCTCGGGCGGGACCCCGAACACGCTGCCCAATACGACGCAGTGGTGTGTCGAGGGTTTGGTCCACCAGAGTCAACAGCACCCCTCGCGAGACCCCTCCTAAAAAACGGAGGGTCTCTTATTGTGTCTGAACCCCCCTCCCCGGACCCTTCTCGCTGGTCCGAGGACCTCCTTTTGGCAGCCCGTTTTCACCCCCCGATTTACCGTCCGGGCGTAGTAATTCTGGTTGCAAAGCCCTAATTGCAAGGACTTCAGGATGTTTCACGTGAAACAACCGAGGTTGCCGAAACCTTCAGATGTTTCACGTGAAACATTGGGGGACCACCCTTCCAAGGATGAATGTTTCACGTGAAACAGGCCTCGACATCCACCAGTTGTCCACAGGCTGCCTCTATGCTTGCCACATCCACCCTCAACGCTTTTCAGCAGGAGCGACCTTCACATGAGCGAATCCGGCACCACTGTCCTCGCCATCTCCCTTCAAAAGGGCGGAGTGGGCAAGACCACAACAGCCATCAATTTGGGTGCCGCCTTGGCCGAGAGGGGCTTTCGCACACTCATCATCGACCTGGATCCGCAAGGAAATGCATCGTCGGGCCTTGGCGTCAATATCCCCGAAGACGCGCCCACCATTGCAGAAGTTCTGCGTCGCGAGGAGACGCTGGACTCCATTATTGAGCCCACCGCCGAGAAGAATCTGTTTGTTGCCCCAGCGCCAAAGGGCCAGCAACTTGCTGAAGTAGAGGCGCAACTCGTGGCCGAGATGTTCCCCCAGCCACGACTGAAGGATGCAATTGATGCCTGCCGCGACGACTGGGACTACATCCTCATGGACTGCCCTCCTACCCTTGGTCGCCTCACGGTCAATGCGTTTATGGCCGCAGACGCCATTTTGGCTCCGGTGCAGTGCCAGTATTTCGCACTGGAAGGCCTACGAGATCTCAGCGATGTGGTGAAGCAAGTTCGCCAAGCTCTGAATCCAGATCTTGAGATTGCCCATTATCTATTGACGATGTCCGAGGCAGCGAAGAAACTCTCCCAAGAGGTGGAAGCTGAGCTGCGTGGTGCATTCGGTGATCGAGTGTTCAAGAACGTCATTCCGTACAACGTGAAGTTGGCAGAAGCGCCGTCGATGGAAATGTCGGTTCTCAAGCACGCCTCTACCTCTAAGGGCGCGAAGGCATATCGCGCAGTTGCAAAGGAGTTGACCAATGGCCGAACGCCGAAAGCTAGGTAAGGGGCTCTCTACCCTTATCCCCACAGAGCGCACCGATGCACCCGCACCAAAGGGATCTCCACCGCCGTCTACTCCGTCAAACGCTGAACTTCCTGCGTCTGCTCTTCGCGATGTCCCTACCAACGCGATTAGCCCAAACCCAAACCAGCCGCGTGTTCATTTCGATGAAGATTCCTTGAATGACCTGGCGAACTCCATCAAGGAGATCGGCGTTCTGCAGCCTTTGCTGGTGCGCGAAGTAAAGCCCGGCACGTATGAGTTGATTGCAGGGGAGCGTCGTTGGCGCGCAGCCCAACGAGCAAAACTCGCTGAAGTGCCTGTGGTGGTTCGCGAGATCAACCAGATTGAATCAGTGGAACAAGCCTTGGTGGAAAATCTTCACCGCCAGGATCTCACTGCATTGGAAGAAGCTTCGGCGTACCAGCAGTTAGCCGACGACTTTGGTCTCACTCACGAAAAGGTTGCCAAGCGCGTGGGCAAGAGCCGCGCCGCAGTCACCAATGCGTTGCGCCTGCTTAGCCTGCCAGCCTCTATTCAGGGCTACTTGGCCGACGGCCGACTTCATGCCGGACACGCACGAGCCTTGCTCGCGTGCAAAGACACCAAGCACATGGAGTCCTTGGCCGCATCTGCCGTGCGCGAAGAGTGGTCGGTTCGCCAAGTGGAAGAAGCCGTGAAGGGGAACAACCCATCAACGGGAGGTTCCACGGGCGGCGGAGGAAGTGGTGGCGGCACCACGTCACTCAAGCCAGCCGGGCTTTTGGAACTGGAAAGCCTCCTTGCCGAGTTTCTCGACACCAAGGTGGGCGTGTCTATGAACGGAAAACGCGGACGAATCAGTATCGACTTCGCAGATCTCATCGATCTCGAGCGCATTTATCGCCGAATGACCGAGTCCTAGGGCTCAAATTTCAACGGCGTAATTTTTTCCACAACTATGAACCTCAAGTGAGGGGTAAAGGTTGACGGTTACCCACACCTGTGGAACACCTGTGGATAACTAGATCTCGGTGGTGGGATCTGCTCGCCAGGCGTCAATGGCATCGGCAACGGCAGCAGAAACCGCCGATGTTTTCAGAACAACGATGTTCCCGGGACCCATCGAGCACAACACGGCCGGCATGCGCGTCTCACGCAAGATGGGGTGGCGTACTCCTTGAATGCGCACTGACAATTCTGGTGCTCTGTCAGCAAGTGCTGCAGCAATTCGTTTCGCAAGATTGCGACCACCAACACTGACAAATGTGGGAACTTCGTAATACGACAAAGTGCACGCAGCATCATCGTTCACTTCAAAACCTACGTAGACCTCGGCAAGAAATCGATTTGCAGTTTGTGCTTGCGTTGACGCATCGAAGTCCACGGTTGTTGTGAGCGGATGTTGTTCACGCGAACGCCGCACTGTTGCGTGTGCAAGTGCAGCACCGCCGTGAAAGTAACCAATCACAATGCGCGCATCATCATGAACACGATCTGCACCTAACTCAATTCCCTCGCGAACAACAGCAACACCGGGGCCACTTCCACTTTGTGAACTCATTCGGCGCACAACGTCTACAAGTTCTGGTGTGCAGATTCCATTTCCTTCAAGACCCACATTCACTTGGAAGTCAGAAACGGCTCGCACCAATAATGGACCGAAGATTCCATCTACACGACCACTGTCAAAACCCAGTCGATTCAGTAGTGATTGAAGCTCTGCAACGTCGTCACCGCGAATGTTGGGAGAGCGCAAGAACAACAGTCGTTCACCCAATGACCATGATGTTTCAATAAGTGCGGACCATGTTTGGTCGTTGCATTCGCCTGTTGCAGGTAAGCCGTATGAATCTTGAAACGCCAGCAGTGCTGCATGCGTACGCGCACAGAAGTTTGAATCTTCAGCCGAACCCGGCGCAAGAAACCCTGCAGCGGAAAGCTTTCGTTGAAGTTCGCGAACTGCGGGGCCGCGATGGCCTGGACCGATTAGGAAATCGGAAGAAATGGCTCGAGCTCCGACAACATGCGGGTCTTTGGCATTGCGCCAACAATCTTGGTCTTAATCTCGCCCTTGTCGAACAACAACATGGTGGGAATGCTCATGACATTGAAGCGACCAGCGATGTCGCCGTGATCGTCCACGTTCAACTTTGCGATAACAATGCGGCCGGCTTTTTCATCGGCGATTTCAGCAAGGATCGGCGCAATTTGCTTGCACGGTCCGCACCATTCAGCCCAGAAGTCCACAAGGATGGGGGTGTCCGAACTGTTGATTGTTTCGTCAAAAGTTGCGCTTGTAAGAGTGATGATTCCGGCAGCCATTGCGGTGTCCTTTCGTCTGAGAACACTTTACTGCCGCACTGCTCAAGATGGGGGAGGACGCCACGCCTGAAATGACTCGATGACATCAATGCGTGGGCCACCGATGAGGTCGATGCAATCGGGAACTGCAGGAAGAACAGCGTCGAGACATTCAGCAATCGCTTTGGGGTTGCCGGGCAAATTAATGATGAGAGACGCCCCGCGAGTGCCTGCCAATTGCCGACTGAGAATTGCTGTAGGGATGATGGCGTGGGAGATGCGGCGCATCAGTTCACCAAATCCAGGAATAATGCGGTCGCACACAGCTTCGGTTGCTTCTGGGGTGACATCACGCGGCGCTGGCCCCGTTCCGCCCGTTGTCAGCACCAAACAACAGCCTTCTGCCTCTACCAATTCAATGATGGTGGATGAGATGAGGTCTTCTTCGTCGGGAATGAGCCGACAGATGCACTCATGTTCGGTGGTGATGGTGCTTGCCAGATATGAGACCAGTGCTGGCGTCCCGCGATCTTCGTACTGACCTGCAGATGCTCGGTCCGACACCGCAATCACGCCAATGAGGACCATAAGAAGTTCCTAGTGCTGTGACTCGAGCCAGCGCTCGGCGTCAATTGCAGCCATACACCCCGACCCAGCAGCAGTAATGGCCTGGCGGTACGTGTGGTCTTGAACATCGCCACACGCAAAGATTCCGGGAACGTTTGTGTACGTGGAACCTTCACGGGTGAGCAAATAGCCCGTTTCTTCCATATCCAAAATATTGGTGAACAGCCCAGTGTTTGGCTTGTGACCAATTGCAATGAACAAACCAGTAACGGCCAAGGGGCGCGATTCATTGGTCACGGTGTCGGTAATGGTGACACCGCTCAAGGTGCCTTCGCCGTGCAATTCGCTAACTCGTGAGTTCCACAGAATTTCAATCTTTGGATTATCGAGCGCGCGTTGTTGCATGATGCGTGAAGCACGCAATGCATCGCGACGAACCACCAAGTACACCTTTGAGGCGAACTTGGTGAGGAAGTTGGCTTCTTCAATGGCGCTGTCGCCACCGCCGACCACCGCAATTTCATGACCGCGGAAGAAGAAACCGTCACACGTTGCACATGTAGACACGCCGTGACCAATGAGTTCGCCTTCGCGAGGCAGGTCAAGCATGAGCGACTGCGCACCAGTTGCAACGATGATGGAATCGGCGGTGTATTCGGTGTCGCGCACCCACACTTTGAACGGCTTCGAGGAGAAGTCCACTTTTGTGACCTTCTCGGTAATCATTTCTGCACCGAATCGTTCGGCTTGTGAACGGAAATTGCCCATGAGTTCGGGGCCCATGATTCCTTCAGGGAAACCAGGGAAGTTTTCAATTTCGGTGGTGAGCATGAGCTGTCCACCAGGCTGATCGCTGGTGCTGCTGGGTTCACCTTCAATAACAAGTGGCGACAACGATGCGCGTGCTGTGTAGATGGCCGCGGTGAGTCCGGCGGGACCGCTTCCAATAATGATGACCTTGCGTGCGTTGCTCATTTAGAGATCTTCTTTCGGGGTATAGCGCTTGCGCATGAGAACAATTCCGATAACAAGGAAGAGTGCGCTGAGAATGAAATACGACAACCACACCGATACCTCGTGGCTCACCACTGCATCGAGTGCCGCCTGTAACCCTCGAACGAGTCCGATGAGCAACAACACCAAGCCGGTGATGATGCCAAACGATGCCAACAAGCCAAAGACAATGCCGCGAGCCGTGGTGACAAGGGGTTGTGTGGTGTATTTGCGTACGGTGCCCACCACGCGGTCGATGAAGTCGACTGTGCGGTCCGCCCATTCGGGATCGGTGAGGGGGTTTGACACCATGGGTTCAGCCTAACGGCGCGCGCAGTGCGCACTCTGAACGTCTACGGCAAAGCCAATGTGGCCAGGTCGATGCCGCAACGATCAGCAAAACGGACAGAAATACCGTCGTCGGTGTGAATGGCTACGAGCGAGTAATTGTCGCCAGCCGAGGTGAACTGGTGAACCACATCTTGGCCGTTACAAATCTGTTCAGCAGGCGAGGCGGCTTCATTTGCGCGTGCTGACAATGAACTTGAGTAGTCAAGGGTGCCGACGGACGTGCACGGAGGTGTAGCGACGTAGACATCAACGGCACCGTCCCGAAAGAGAAGTGCGTACTCCACGCCCTGATGAGTGATGGATTCTGAATGCTCCGCTTCGGTCGACAACCCAGAGAAAGTGTCGGCGCACGAAGCACCCGTCTTTGGTGGTCGTGTCGTTTCGGTTCCATCAGCCATACCTGGGCTGTTGCTGTCTCGGTTTGCGAAGGAAAGTCCACCCACTGCAAGAACGGTGGCAGCGGCAACACCCGTGAGAATTCGCATGCGATGGGAGGACGAGCGCCGAGATGGAGCCATTTCGGCAAGCGCAGCCGCAATATGAGCGTCACGAAGCGCCGCCCCAGCGGGCGGAATGTCCCGCAGTGCATTCGCTAGTGCGGGGTCAAGTTCTTCGTTGTCGCTCACGGTTGACCTCCGGTGTCTAGGTTCTGACGACTGTCGGTAGGGGCCTGGTTCCCCAGAAGCTGTGTTAATTGTGTCCGACCACGTGACAAACGTGACCGAACAGTTCCCACGGGTACATCGAGAATGACCGCAATCTCTTCATAATCCAAGTCAGCAATGTGGCGAAGTACTAATGCCACACGGAACTCTTCCGGAATTTGCCCAAGGGCTGCGGAGACATCGAGTTGTGCGTCCACCGCTGCGGAACCGTCGGCAACGGGTATGGAGGCGAAGGTCTGATCATCGTGGGGAGTTGCGCGGCGACGGATTCGGCGCACTTCATCGAGGGCTGCATTTGTCGCAATGCGATACACCCATGTTGAGAATTTTGAACGGCCGTCAAATGATGGAAGCGCACGAACAATTGCAATGAGCGCAATTTGTGTTGCGTCGTCTGCGTCGTCTGCGTTGATGACAATTCGGTGACACACTTTGCGCACAGTGTCGTAGTGCTCTCGCAAAAGCGAGTCCACAGCTTTTTGATCACCGCGTTGTGCACGGCGCACCAGAAGTTCGTCGTGCGTCACTTCGCCGATGTGAATGACAAATCAGACATCATTGACTGATACGGATTCTTGTTACTGCAATTTGGGCTTCTACCCATTTCGCGGAGGTACACAAGAACATTGCGCGCAGGTGTCTTCACATCGAATGTTGCAAGACCGGGCTTTTCGGAAAACGACGTTCCGACACGAAGGCCCCACTCGGGCAACGTTGCAGGAATAGCTTCCGCTGTAGAAACGTAAATCTCTGCGTTCCATGGGCCATTAGCAAAGTTTGCTTTCAGTGTTCCGATGCCAATGCCGGACAACTGCATAATCAACCCGAGACCAGCTTTCGAACCGAAGTATTTGCTGCCGTAACACACGCTGGTCCACATGGTGGATGGATTGTTGTCTAGCAATCCGGGAAGCATTGAATCGTTCTCTTGCCCGTCGTCACCACCTGGGTCATAACTACGAACACCCAGCAACGTGACGGGAACAACTTCAACATTGTCAATCAGGGTTCCCGATGAAGACTTGGTGTTCTGCAATCCGTTCCACAAGAACATTGACATCACAAGTGCCGCCACCAGCAAGAACACAACAGGGATGTAGTTACGACGAGTAGACGTTTGTCGCGTTGGTGGCAATGGTGTCTTTGGTCGCGTGCCGCCCCGTGGCGTTGGGTCGCGGCGTGGCAACGGCTGCTCAACAGGGGTATCGGAATCGGGCACAACAGCCAATGTTCGTGGGGGTTTTGGAGTCATCAACGGATCAATAGATGTTGTACGAGAACGCGGCAGAGATGGAGCAACACCAGCCACAGGAGTGACAGAGTCATGCAAGTTGTTCATTGCATCGTCAAGTGCTTGCACGACTTCAAGACAGTTGGAGTAACGCGCATCGGGTTTGCGCCGCAGCATCTTATGAATGACATTTATGACGGTGCTCGGTACATCAGCACGAATTCCATCAAGTGGTGTTGGGTCACGCTCGAGACGCGCAATTGCAGTTGCCTGATTGTTCTCTTCGTGGAAAGGGACTTCCCCCGCAAGACATTCGTACAACACAATGCCGAGCGAATAGATGTCTGCGCGCTCATCAAGTTCGCGACCTTGTACTTGTTCTGGCGAAAGGTACTTGACGGTGCCCATCATGATGTCGGCACGTGTGAGATCGGTTCCATCTTCTTCTGTACTGCGTAATGGTTTCGCAATACCGAAGTCGGTGAGAAGGATTTCTCCGCCTTTGGTGATGAGAATGTTGCCTGGCTTAATGTCGCGATGAAGAATGTTGCGCGAATGCGCACGCGCAAGCGCTGCAGCAATTGAGCGACCAATATGAACGGTGAGGTACGCACTGATTTGTCCGGCGCGGTTTCCAGTTCCTGCGTCGTCAAGAACTTGACGCAAAGAGTTTCCACGGATGAGTCGCATCACGAGCGCAACTTGTCCGTCCTCTTCTTCAATGCAGTCATACACCGGAACAATGTTCGGATGCGTGAGTTGTGCAAGTGCACGTGCTTCACGACGGAAGCGTTCTGCAACTGTGTGATCGTCGGCAACACTGGCGCGTAACAACTTCACCGCAACTTCACGACGCAAGTGCAAGTCTGTTGCAAGCCACACGTCGGCCATGCCACCAGAAGCAATCGTGCTCTCTAAACGGTATCTACCGCCTATGAGGTCTTCGGAGCGTCGTGTAGCAGCCATTACTGGGTGCTTACGCTAGTTGTGGATAACCCCTTGATGGGGCGATACCCCTTATGCGGATTGACGAAACGCGATTCCGATGGTGCCTTCGCCCGCGTGTGTTCCGATGACTGCACCGATGTCGCCAACGATGACTTCACCTGAGTACACGGACTTCACCGTCTGAAGAAATGCATCGATGTCTGGGCACTGCGCATGAAGAATGCCGACACGTTCTAACTTGCCGTCATGTTGCTTCAACACATCGATGAGGAACGCAAGCGCCTTTGATCGTGTCCGCTGTTTACCAGCTTCCTCCACCAGTCCGCCGCGAATTTCGATGAGCGGCTTGATGGACAACGCACTTGCGAGCATTGCCTTAGCGCCACCAATGCGTCCACCCTTCTTCAGGTTCTCAAGAGTGTCGAGAGCGCCAAAGACGTGGGTACGTGGAATGAGTGAATTGGCGAGCGCCACCACTTCGTCTACGGAGGCACCTTTGTTGGCGGCTTCAGCACAGTCGAGCACGGTGAGGCCAAGGCCCATAGAGGCGTTTCGACTATCGACAATGCGTACATCGATGTTTCCGGCGACACCTTTGGCTGCAATCTCGGCGCTTTGCATGGTGGCTGACAAGGACGAAGACAATGCGATGACAACAACGGCTGTTGCCCCGGCTGCCTTCAAGTCGGTGTAGGTCTTTTCGAACTGACCAGGTGACGGTGCTGCGGTTTCTGGAAGAACTGGCGACTGTGCGCACTTCTTCCAGAACTCATCGGTGGTGATGGTGGTGCGGTCGATGTATTCGGTGTCTCCAAAGCGAACGCTGAGGGGAACAATTGTGATGCCGAGGGCATCGGCCATCTCCTGTGGAAGGTCGCAGGAGGAGTCGGTAACGATACGAACTGTCATTGGTCTGAAACCGTAGTCGCAGTAGCCGCCTGAAGTCGTGAGCGGCGCCAATGGGACCACCACCACGCCAGGATGATGAGCAAGAGAGAAATACTCAGTAATTGCCCAAATCCAGCAATGGCGTTCACCTTCGCTGTGATGGTGATGTACGGAACCACTTCGAGGCCCCCTTCAGGGGTGGTGACCCGAACGGAAATAGGAAAACGGCCATTGGTGCGAGTTCCGGCGGCCACCTCTACTTCTGTGGTGCTGCCAGCGGCCAATGTGATGAGCCGAACGGGTTGAGTGAGTTCCAACTTGGCGCTGGCCATGCGCACTTTCACGGTGAGTGACTGGTCGGAATCGTTTCGTAACTGAATACGAATGGCTCCTTGTCGACCCGACAGGGTGATGGACCCCGGTGTTGTCACAGTGACGGCGCCGCGAGTGGATGCCAATTGACTGCGAACACCAGCGATGTACTCGTTTGGTTCAGAGACAGCAGATGACTCACCGAGTGATAGCAGCGATTGCCACAACACTCGCCGAGGGTCAGCATCGTCAGCCATAGAGACGGTTGCATTGAACTCAGAGCGCGCAACAGCCATTCCGGCAGATCGGGCCTCTCCTCCGTGACGAGTCAGTTCGGGGAAATCAACAGACGGAGTCTCGGCGTTGACGGACTGCGGGGCGGTGAAATCAGTGGTCACGAGCCCAGTGAGTTGTCGTGCTGCACGTTCAAGTGAACCATTTGCGTCTAACACACCAGTTGGTGTTGACAGAACAAGACGTAGTTGTGACGCGGGAACCCCACTTGCCAGTAAGTCGTCTCGTTCCGTGAGCAGTTCAGCCACAGCGCGATAAGAGGCCGGTGGTTCAGCACCTGATGTCACTGTTTGTGCAACACCAGCATCAACGGAAATCACCGACATGAATTCATTTGTAGAACCATTAGGTCTCGCCAGAACACCTAATGGCAATTGCGAACTTGTTCCGCGTTGTGCAGCAGGGGACAACACAATGGAAGCGATCCCCGCTTTTCGCAACAGATTTACACCTGCTGTGCTGAGTGGGTGCGTTGCCCACCATGTTCCGCGTTGCAATGGAACGCCAGGAAGAATGCGATTCAAAGTTGCCTCACCAAAACGAACTTGGTCGAGGAACTCTTCTGATTTTCCGATTGCAGCAAAGAGAGATGGATCGAACGATGCAAACGCACTGGTTGCAATGGTGCGTGAACGCAGAAGAGTGCTGAGTTGAGCAAGAAGAGCAAGATCTTGAGAATCTGTAGACGACGCAAGTGCTGCAACTAATTCAGGCTGAACAGAAACGGTGAGTGGCGCCGAGTACGAACCAACAAAACGAATGAATTGTTGAGTATCTGCGCGAGTTTTATCTGTTATCTGAAGCGTTCCGTCAGGCCGAAGAGATGCGATGGGCGCAAGCCGCACCGCAACCGATACTCGTACAGGATCTTTTGTTGCAGATGCGTCGTACTTGTGGACAAACGTGAGTAGTCGCGCTAGCGGTGTCTCTTCACCAGGATTTCGTAGTTGAACTGAGACGGGGTAGACACCATCAAATGGAATGGTGAGAGAACTTGCAGCTTTAGCGCTTGATGAAAATGGAACGGTGACAACGTAGGAACCATTTGTGGTTCGAGACAAACGCGCTAAAGAAATAGTGAATGTGTCGAGAACAGCAGCCTCAACATCTTGATTTGCAATGGATTGAAATGAATCTCGTGACGCGATGCGTCGATGTACGCGAATGTCGACAACGGTATTTCTATTCGTGGACACATCAATTGGTGCACGGAAGACAAACCGACCGCGTGTCGTAGGAGTGATGACAAACGGTTGCTCTTGCAGAACGACTTCGGGCGCCAAAGTTTTTTCGTTCGCAGCAGAGGCCACATGTGTTGGCAGAGTGCACAACATGGCAGCAATTGCAATTCCTACCCTCGTGATTGGTCGCATCAGAGTTCACACTCCAAAACAACGAGCCCTTCGTCCATCGGTGCAAAGCCAAATGATGCATACACACCTAACGCGGCATCATTCGTAGTCTCCGTGTTCACAACAGTGGTGCTGCACCCCTTCTTGAAGGACCACTGAAGTGCGGCAGCAACCAGGCGGGTGGCGGTTCCTGTTCGTCGTGCATTGGGTTGCACCGCCAGGCGTTGCAGAAAACCCGTTGGCCCTGTTGCGCCGACAAGCACAAAGCCATCTACACGAGAGTTATGTCGAGAGACCAAGAGCCGGGACGTGCGAGTTGCGCGCATTGCCTCACGCAGAGCATCGGCATCTAAATGCCATGGTGAGGGAAATGATTCTTGGTC
>CAIVDG010000085.1 GCA_903904615.1 uncultured Acidimicrobiaceae bacterium
GCTTGGTGTGGTGCATGACATGCTCCTGGCGCCAACAACATCATCCACGGAGCGTCAGGTGCGCCGGCAGTGTGTTCTGCAACATACGTAATCGCATTGTCGATGAGATCTTCAGTGAGGTGGTAGCCAGTCCAATACGTGCCGGGAGCGGTCACATGCGAGTTATCGCGAACTACCTCTGGGCTGTACTGGTCTGTTTCTGCGTCGAGGAATCCGTAGAACCGATCAAAACCGCGCGCAAGTGGCCAACCATCGAAAGGACCCGTGGGTCCAGTTTCAGTCAGTGGAGTGACGTGCCATTTACCCACCATGTAGTTGCGGTAGCCGTGCGGGCGAAGCATCTCAGCAAGTGTTCCTGCCTCGTGCGAAATCTTGCCGCGATAGCCCGGGTAGCCACTATCGAAATTGGCCAGACAACCGACACCAACGGAGTGATGGTTACGACCAGTGTGCAATGCAGCGCGTGTAGTGGAGCACATTGCCGTTGTGTGAAAACCAGAGAAACGAAGTCCACGTTGTGCAACCGCGTCAATTGTTGGTGTTCTGTTCTCTGATCCGTAACAGCCGAAGTCTGCGAAGCCCACATCGTCGAGCAACACCATGAGAATGTTTGGCTTTCCCTTGCCTGAGTCATGAGTAGGGAAGTGCGGAGTGGATTCAGCGAGTGTTCGACCAATGCGACCAGGGAATCCCTGTGGAGTAGTAGGTGTAAACGTCATCAGTGCCTCCGAGCGTGGTGTTGTCAGTGTACTTTCAGGCGCTTGGGGCCTGAATAATCAGGTGCGTTCACCTTTGTTGATGTGCGCTGTTTCCTTGTCGCCGTCCGTGTTCTGCAGCAACTCGCCTAAAGGAAGGGTCAAGTGAGTTCAGCCCCATTGCTTCAATTGCTGGTGCGTCGGTCGTAATGATGTTCACCACAGAACCTGTTGAACGCAAGTGTGCAATCTCATCTGCAATCAGCGGTGAGATTCCTTGGGTGAGTGGAGCGATGATGGTGACGGTGTCGTAGCCCTCTGCGAGGTGTGCATTTGTACTGGTCCGCAAGCCGCCGTCGTAATAGAGCTCGCCGTGTATCTCTACACATGGCCATACGCTGGGCACAGCACAACTTGAGGCAACCGCGTCAACTAACGACACGTCACTGTCCTTCGTCCATGTCACAAACTTGCCTGTGTGTGCATGAATAGCGGTGAGAATTAGTGGTGTACGAGGCCACTCATGCGATGGCAAACGCCAGTCAATGACGGCACGACGATCCGCTACCGGCACGGTGTCGGCGGCAAGAGCAATTTCGCCAATTCGCGCACGTTGTTCATCGGACGATGTTCCACCAGCTGCTAATTCTCCGAAGATGAGTGCAAGAGATTCAAGGTTGATGTGTGGGGAGATCTCTTGGTGAGTGTCAGAGAGTTGTCGTTCGTACAGTTCGAGGAGAGATGTCCCCGACAAGACCTGCGCTCCAACGGTAGATCCGGCACTTGTCCCCACAATGAGGTCAGCCGAGGAAACAACGCCCTGCCCAGATTCCTCCAGACCAAAGAGGACGCCTGTTTCCCACGCAATTCCCGTGACGCCGCCACCCGCTAGAACCACTGCAGAACTCATTCATCAATGTCTAGTCCATGGTCAATCACGAAAGTTTGTTGCATGTTTGTTTCGTGGTGGTTCTGTACCTCAGAGCATCCATACACTCGGCTTTGACATGGGAAAAGACGCCGATATCTCCGAATTGGACCCTTACGCAGAGGCCCTCTTTCGCGCCATCATGTCGGCACTGCCTCAGTGGCTTTCTCAACGTTTGGCTCAGATTGCCGGAGAACAAGAACTTCCCCTCGACGATGTCATTCGCCAAACATCTGAACTAGTCAGCAAACAACTGTCTGCGTTGTTGGGTACAGATGTTGACGAGCAACGCGAGAATCCATTGCATGTGCTTCGATCATGCATGTCTGTTGCAACACACGCACTTGCCACGGCTGGTGCTCCGCAGGCGCAACGTGATGAGTTTGAACAACGCGCCATGCCGAACGATGTGTATGCAATAGGGCCGCTGACATGGCGAGATCTGTCAGAAGATGTGCATGAAGCAGGCATCACGTGGGGTGCGTGGAAAGCGGCAACAGTTCTTACACGTCGGCGCGCCGAAGGAAAGGTGATGTGATGGCGTCCCGATCTGAAGTCGTTGCTAATGAATCACTTCGTGGAATAGCGCTGTGCCATGCATTATCCGACGCCACAGATGAGTGGCTCACACAACTGTTTCGCGAGGCCACTGCTGGAGTAAAGAAAGCTGACGACATAGTTCTTATCGCTGTCGGCGGATACGGCCGGAGAGAACTAGCACCACAAAGTGATCTCGATGTTCTCCTAGTTCATCGTGGAGTGAAAGACATCGGCGATATTGCGTCACGTATGTGGTATCCGGTGTGGGACGCAGGCGTCAAGCTGGGTCATTCGGTGCGCACACCCAAGGAGACCATCCAATTGTGTGCATCAGATCTCGATACAGCGACTTCGCTTGTCACAGCAAGAGTTATTGCAGGAAACACAGCATTAGGTGAAGAAGTCATTTCCGCCACCAGTGAGAGTTGGAAGAAGCGTGGACGTGAATGGCTTGTAGAACTTCACGCTCGAGTGTTAGATCGTTACGACAAAGACGGCGAAGTTGCTTTTCTTCTTGAACCCAATTTGAAAGAGGGAATGGGCGGACTACGTGACATTCATGCCTTGCATTGGGCAGTTCGTGCCGGATTAGATCTTCTTCCTGGAGACTCGGGTCAGCTTGAACGGTGCAATGACGTTCTATTGAATGTTCGTGTAGCGCTCCACCGCCACATTGGTCGGCCAACCGAGGTGTTGCGGTTAGAAGATCAACGCGCGGTTGCCCAACTTGCTGGATTTGAGTCGGACGACGCGCTCATGGCGTCAGTCGCAGAAGTGGGACGACGTGTTGCGTGGATTGCCGATGAAGTATGGGCACGACTTGATCCACCAGCAGACAGGTCTCCAATTCCACAGCCGTTGGCCCCAGGCGTCCAACTTATGAACGGCGAAGTCCATCTCACTGCCGATGTTGATGTTGCCGATGACCCAACTTTGCTTCTACGCGTTGCCACTGCAGCTGCACGGTTGGGTGCTCGAATAGATCGTGCATCGCTTGATCGACTTGCACAACAACTTCCTATTTGGCCAGACCCATGGCCCGCAGGCGCAAGCGATGATGTGGTCGCGTTGCTGTTGGAAGGCGAAGCGGCTATTCCCGTTCTTGAATCCCTTGACCAACGCAATTTGTTAGTGCGTGTATTGCCCGAGTGGGCACCGGTGCGCAGTAAGCCACAGCGCAATGCTTTTCATCGGTACACCGTTGATCGCCACTTGTGGCAAACAGTTGCAAATGCCAGCGCATTGGTAGATCGTGTGTCGCGCCCCGACCTTCTTGTTCTTGGCGCTCTCTTCCA
>CAIVDG010000086.1 GCA_903904615.1 uncultured Acidimicrobiaceae bacterium
ATCTGATCTCTTCAACACTCCATTCACAAACAGTTTTCGCGTTGTTCCGTCCCATGTGCTCGCTACGTGGTACCAAGTTCCTGCCGAAATTGGACACTGAGCGCCAGTGCAGTCAAGGTCGTCGCCCCACCAATAGTGGCGGAAGCCGCCTGAGTTTTCATATAAGCGCAAGGCGTTAACTCTGCGCGTCGACCCATAATCTCCCCACCCGACAAGTCCACCGTCACCGGACACCACATTTGGCTTGAACCAAACGGATTGCGTGTATGAGGAGTTGCCAACAGGAAGATAGGACGGAGAAGAGGTGTCGTACAGCGACTGGCTGCTGCCATTCAATGACAATGCGCCACCGAACTTTCCATTGGCGGTCCACGAAGCGCCATTGCCTTTGGTGAGTACCGAGCCACCGCGATCCGGTGACTCAAATGACGCCGCGTCATCAAATGACCAATAAGCCACAAGATCATTCAATGTGGTTCCAGACGGTGGGGCAGCATCGGCCGAACGTGATGTCACCCATATTGGCGCCACCATGAGTGCCGCAGTGATCACAATCGCCCAAGGTCTATGCCGTTTCATACCAACATTCTATGACTGTTCGAGCGACTTGAACTTACCGAGAGGACCGAGACCCATGCCAATAAGTAGAAAGGCCTCTCAATTCCTCTACTGGCGTTCAAATCCGCTTGTGGCACAATGAATTCGTGGCAGAGCCAGATGTACAGAAGCGGAAAAACGTCAATGGCGCGTCCACCATGGACACCCTCATTAAATATGGTGTGGAAGAACTGCAACGTAGCGGCTCCATCGACTTCAACCTCGAAAACGTTCTGCGCGAATCCGGGGTAGCTCGTGGTTCCCTGTACCACCACTTCGGGAGTCGTCACGGCTTGATCTCCCATTGTGAAGCAACGCTGTTGAAATCATCGCTGAAGAACGAAAATGAAATCATCCGGTCTGTCATCGAATCGGGAAAGAGTGGCGAAGAACTCTTTGATCTTCTTGCAGGTTTCACACGAATTAACGGCTCCGAGGCGTTACGTGAACAACGTGGTCGCCGAATTCGAACCCTTGCTGCCTCCGTAGAAGATGAGTCTTTGCGGACTTTGATTGCGGAGTCTCAGATGAAGGGGTCTGCCTTCCTCGTGGAATCCTTCGCCATCGCTGAAAAAACAGGTCTTATCGCCCCTCGCGTTCCTCTTGACGCTTTGGTGTACCTCATGCAGGCCATGTTCTTGGGGCGAATTTTGGTGGATATCACTGGCGACACCACCCTGTCTGAGTCGGTCAACGAAGCCACTGTGGAGACCTTCAGGTTTCTCCTGAACCCCCAACCAAAGAACTAGATAAACATCTATTTCTCCACTACATTTCTAGATACTTCTCTAGAAATGGGGCATCATGCACTATCGCTATCTTCGACTTCTGGTCGCATTGATTGTTACGTCGGCCGCCGTGATGTTGACGCAGGCGCCACCCGTTCACGCTGCAGTTCCAGCTCCGTTCAATCAAGAGTTCGGCACGAATGGGATTGCCGAGTTGACACTCCCAAATTTGGAATCGACCACCGCTGTAACGGATGTCGTTGAAGACGAATCAGATCGACTTCTTGGCCTTCTCGACATAGATGGCTCCCGAGTTGCAGTTGTTCGTCTTCTCGCCAGCGGCAGCGTCGATACAACATTTGGTGAGTCCGGTCGAAGCCAAATGTTTGAATTGCAACAAGCATCAATGCAAGTGCAAGCAGATGGAAAAATCCTTGTCGCTGGTTATGTGCCGGGCAACGTTCTCCCAGAGATCTTCATAACACGACTCACCACAGCAGGATTGGTTGATACATCTTTTGGTGTCAACGGATCAAAAACAATTGGCAGTTTTCCTGGAAAGATGCTGTCTTCTAGTTCACGGTTGTTACTTCGGTACGACGAAACCAACGAAGCCATCTACTTAGGATTTCAATCTCCTACTACATTGCAACCAAGTACTGATCACAACATCTTCACCTTTATGTCGATGACTCGAGATGGAGAAATTAATTATAACTGGGGTCGTAACGGCAGCCGTGAAATTGCTCCGATGACAGGTATTGCTTCAAATAATGGGTCAATCCTCTTGGATATGAAGGTCCTCCTCGACGGTTCACTCATTGCGGTGGGTTCCTCCTTCAGTGACAGCAGTCAAGATAAGCAAATCACTCTCATTAAGCTCAGCCCCAATGGATGGCTTGATGACGGCTTTGACGGACCATCAGGAAACAGCAACGGTCTCGTAAAAGTGAATTTTGCAACTGAAACCGACGTTTACATGAGCGCAATTCGTCCACTTGGAGATCATTCGTTTTATCTCGCCGGCAGGGCAGGCACACTTAATAGTGGCCCTGAATACTACGGGATGGCAAAATTCAATGCAGATGGGACTCCAGATTTATCGTTCTCTTCGGATGGTTTCGCTCTTACGCAACTCCAAACAGACTTCAATACGTCATTCGTTTCTGCAATTGAAATTCTTCAAAACGGAAACATTGTCTTTCCGGTCGATGTCAATGAAGGCACCGGCTATGCCACATTTACACCGTCAGGCGAAGTGCCAACAACTTCAAACTGCACCACGTGTTTATGGAATCCGTCTAATAACACTGTAAGAACCAAGAACTTCCTCGTTAACAACGATGGACACGTACTCATCGTTGGTGGCAACACGACAAATGGACGATTCTTTGCAACAAAGTTCACATCTTCAGGAACAGTAGACAATTCATTTCAAACACCAGACTTCCGTTTTTACCTTCATCCATGGTCCGTTGAGGCCATTAAATCAATTCCGCAAACAGACGGCTCCATCATTGTTCTCGCGGATGCGTTTAATGAGACAGGGGGACTGTTTTTTGGAATCCAACGAAGTGTTGTCTTTAAATTGACTGCAACGGGTACCATGGACCAACAATTCGGTCTCGGTGGATATTCATTCTTGAGCTCTTTTGAATGGGACAGTCACTATGTGAGCGACATGACAGTTCAACCAGATGGGAAGATTCTTGTTGTCGGTGGCGCAGACAACATCAACAACAACAATGAGTTTTCGGTTCTACTGTGGAGACTCAATTCTGATGGTTCAGCAGACAACGCCTTTGGAACGAATGGTCGTGCTTTCACAAATGATCAGACCGCAAATCTTTATCCAACTAATTTGGTTCTTCAATCAAACGGGAAAATCTTGATTGGAGTCGATCGTTACGACTACAACTCCACCTTGCCATGGCTATATCGATACCTATCAAACGGCACATTAGACACTTCCTTCACTGATACAAACGGTTTCCTAGGTGGAATCCAGCCAACGAATAATGAGGGTAATGGCGGGAGCGCATTGGTATTTCCAGGGCCGAATGGCGCTATCTATTTCACGAGCTCAACCACAATTAATGGACAGTCTCACTTATCACTGATGCGTCTTCAATCAGATGGTTCAGCAGATCAATCCTTTGGTTCAAACGGTCGTCGTACATGGAATCATTCAGATTCAAACACGATTGAGTGGATTAATGATCTAGTTGTAGCAGACGATGGCAAAGTGATGCTCTTAGGAGGAGAAGAGGATCAATCACCTACGCGAAGCGTCATTACCAGATTGAACTCTGACGGCTCTGATGACATCACATTCAATTCAACGGGATCTTCATTCTTTCGGCTTCGCGATCCGAGCACCAGCCGACCCGACTCAGCTAGTGCCATGGTCGTAGTTGGAAACAGCATTCTTGTCGCTGGTGGAGGCACGATGGGTCAAACGGGTAACCGACAGTTCTCTGCAGTTGCGAAGTTGGGCTCAAACGCAGCACTTGATGCAACTTTTGGCTCAGGAGGTGTGGTGCTTGATGCTCCAGGCAATGAATCTTATTTTTTTGACCTTACGCAACTGACGAGTTCAACCAGTCTTGTCACCGGATGGTCTGAAGAGAATTCCATAAAAACAGGGATTGTCATGAAGGTATCGCATCAGATGCCACCAACAACTACTGCCCCGATATTGCTAGCCCCACTCAATGCTGCGCAGTACGAACTCACTCCAACTGCATTTACTATTACTGGATCATTCCCCGACACAGTTTTGTCTGGCTCAATTAACATCACTTTGACTACTACCGACAATGGTGGAGCAACACGTTCTATTTCTGTCACAGATCGTCAATCACTAAATGTGACCTTCGATCCGTTGGAGCCTCAGGCAGTGTTCTCGAACAATCCGTGGGCAAGTGCAGTCACAACGTTGATTGCAGGAATGCAAAATTCAACGTCACGAATGCCTGATGGCACGTACTCGGTTTCCGTCAGTTACAAAAATGCAATCGGTGGACCGAAAGCAACTGCGTCCGCTACCAGTGTTGTCTTCAGATCCAAGTGCGCACCGGGCACATTCTCTTCAACTGGCTTCATTCCGTGCACAACCACTGGATCAGGTTCATTCCAAAATCTGTACGGCGCTACTGCAGCAATAAATTGCCAAGCTGGCACATACCAACCCAATACAGGATCAATCACCTGTCTTGATGCGGCCATCAATCATTTTGTTCCAGTGCAGGGGTCTCCTGTTCAAATTCCTTGCTCCACAGGCACTCATGCTCC
>CAIVDG010000087.1 GCA_903904615.1 uncultured Acidimicrobiaceae bacterium
CATGTGTCAAGACACCGGTACCGCCATTGTGAAGGGCAAGAAGGGCCAGTTTGTGATGACTGGTGGCAACGACGAAGAAGCAATCGCACGGGGCGTGTACAACACGTATCTCACCAGCAACCTTCGTTACAGCCAGATGGCTCCGTTGAACATGTACGACGAAAAGAACACGGGAAACAACCTTCCTGCAGAGATCAAGATTTCTGCCGTCGACGGCGACGCATACAAGTTCCTGTTCATGGCAAAGGGCGGCGGCTCGGCCAACAAGAGCTATCTCTTTCAAGAAACCAAAGCGCTACTGAATGAAAAGACTCTGTTGCCGTGGGTGTTCGAAAAGATGATCACTCTTGGCACAGCTGCGTGTCCGCCGTATCACCTTGCCATCGTCATCGGTGGAACTTCTGCTGAACAAGCAGTGGAGACTGCGAAGTTGGCAAGTGCTCGTTACCTCGACTCACTTCCCACTCAAGGTAGTGACTTGGGAAATGGTTTCCGTGACATTGAGCTTGAAGCCAAGATTCTGAAGTTGTCACAACAAACCGGAATTGGCGCACAGTTTGGCGGAAAGTACTTCTGCCACGATGTCCGAGTTATTCGCCTGCCGCGTCACGGCGCGAGTTGCCCCGTTGCATTTGCTGTGTCATGCAGCGCAGACCGACAAGCACTCGGCAAGATCACCAAAGATGGTCTGTTCATTGAGGCACTCGAAACAGATCCTGCACGTTTCCTTCCCGAAGTGACGCATGAAGAACTGAGTGACGAAGTCGTGCAGATTGACCTCACTCAGCCAATGGACCAAATTCGCGCAACACTTAGTAAGCACCCCGTGAAGACACGAGTCATGCTCACGGGCCCCATGGTGGTTGCACGCGATATTGCACACGCAAAGCTAAAAGAACGCCTCGACTCTGGTCAGGGCCTACCGCAATACATGAAAGACCATTGTGTGTATTACGCAGGACCAGCGAAGACTCCAGACGGTATGGCATCTGGTTCATTCGGTCCAACAACAGCAGGACGTATGGACAGTTACGTATCCGACTTCCAGGCTGCTGGCGGGTCGTTTGTGATGCTGGCAAAGGGTAACCGCTCACGCCAAGTGACTGAAGCCTGCGATACCTACGGTGGTTTCTACCTGGGTTCTATTGGTGGTCCTGCTGCGCGTTTGGCTCAAGACTGCATTACCAAAGTTGAAGTTCTTGAATACGCAGAACTCGGCATGGAAGCGGTCTGGAAGATTGAAGTGCAGGACTTTCCCGCATTCATCGTTGTAGACGACAAGGGCAATGACTTCTTCGACCAAGTTGGTGGCACCGGCACCCCAGTGCACTTGCACTAACGGCTACAGCCACTTCTTTCGCTTGAAGTAAGCAAACTGCACAGTGGCAATTACCGCGAGGGCACCCGCATTGATTTGCCACGCATAATCAAAGTCTCCCCACGGAGTCTTATTGAAGTTCTGCCCGAAGAATCCCACGATTAATGCCGGCAAAAGCAAAATACTTGCTACCGCACCAATTCGCATTTGCGCAATTGTTTGACGTTGAGTTTCAAGACTTTCCAGTCGGTCATACACAAGACGAATTTCTGCTTCCAGGTCTGCGCGCTGAGCTTTAATACTTCGTGCCCTCATCAAGAGGTCGTTAAACCACACTTGTTGGCTCTCTGTAAATGGCGGATATGCACGACCATCGGCCGCCATTCCCAACTTCACTTCACCACGAACAATCGACGAAAAAGTGTTTTTTGTTTCTTCCACCGTTGTTTTCATGGAAAGAATTTCGGACTTCAACAACGATGCCGAGCGATGCTTCTCGGTGGTGTCGATGCTGTTGATGTTGGTGGAGTCTTCAAACAACTCTGTCTCGAGTTCTTGTAGTTCGTCAGTCACCTTCTTTCGCATCTCCCACAAGACATTCTCAAGGTCTTCAATCACCACTTCAGCAATTTGAACTACAACATCACCTGGTGCGTTCTCTGGAAAATTGTCGGAAAACTCACGAGCGATACGGCGTCGAATATCTTCCAGCCTGTCTTTAGGAGCATCTGGAGGGCCCCATAAGACGGTGATAGCTGCAATGTCATTCACTACGAAATGAATGTTGAAATACTCACTCTTCGCATCGCTGATATCTGTCGGCGTTGCGAGCGCTCCAAACACATAGGAGCCATGTGACTCCACTTTTGGAAAAGGCTCTGCTGCAAGACGTTCATCAATATGTGACAAGCCCCTCACCGCCGCAGGATGTAAGCGACGCCCACCGCACGTGCCCTCAAACTCGGCGATAGCGGCCGCAAGCTGTTCGGCAGTGGGATGCGTGAGTTGAATGATCTTGATGTCTGACATTGCTTGTCAGGCTATTCGCCAGCGAAACCTGGCCAGTTACCCATGTAACCAATAAAGAGATCGCTCAAACCTTCGTCGCGCAGCGTTGCGCGGGGAACCGGAAGTTCTCGCATTGCAAAGTGCGGGTTCTTCTGCGTTTGCAGCGGGAAATCGTGGTTAGTGATTGCTGCACGCCCAACGGCCACCATGTCTGCACCAGAGTCAATAGCTTTCGCCATGTCGTCAGCCGTGTACAACTTGCCAGCTACCGCTAGCCGAACGTTGCCGCGCTCGAGGTTCGCAAACACATCAATAAGTCGCTGCTCGGCGAAGTCTTCGTCGGCGCCCGTCTTGAAGACATCCCATAAGGACATGTCAATCATGTCGACATTGTTTTCAGCCACAAGTCTCTTGTACACCTCAACAATTTCCGATGTCTTCATTCCGAATCGCTCTGGCGACAAACGGACACCGAGATGGAAATCACTTCCACACGCTGCACGAATACCTTCGATGATTGAGAACAGAACACGCTGACGATTTTCGAATGACCCGCCGTACTGATCTGTGCGTTGGTTGAGATCTTCGTTCAAAAACTGACAAATGAGGTAGTCGTGAGCACCATGTAACTCCACGCCATCGAAACCAGCTTTTTCCGAGCGAACAGCCGCGTCGACGAACGCCTGAATCATGCCTTCCACTTCACCTGTTGTCATGGCGCGGGCACCCATCTTCTCGTCGTCTCCAGCACTCAGTGGTTGACTACCGATGAATTCTTTTGGCGAGCGGCGACCAGCATGATGAAGTTGAACAATGGCCAGTGAGTTATTGGTGTGAATACCTGCAGCCAACCGAGTGAGACCGTCGAGGTGCTTGTTGTCAAAACAACCAAGTTGACCGGCGAACCCTTGGCCCGCTGCTTGAACATGCGACGCACACGTCATGGTGAGGCCAAAGCCACCTTCGGCACGCATGGTGAGCCAGCGATATTCGTCGTCAGACAAGGTTCCGTCTCCGTAACTTTGCTGGTTGGTCAGCGGAGCCAACATAAAGCGGTTCTTCATTCCAGGGCCGTGGGCGAATTTCACCTCATCGAATAATGCGCTCACCTTTGGCCCCCCTCATTTATTTCTCCTGCAAGATCTCCTAGGCGTAATTCGCCATCTCGAGTTTGGCCTCCACGCACGAGGAACTGTTCCATTGCAGCACGAGCACGCGGGTCTGACAGTTGTGAACCAAACACTGTTCCTTCGGCAACCAGATTTTCTTCTACTCCAGTTTCCTCCATGAGAACCAAACGCTTTCCTGCAGCAACAGCCTGTGGAGGGAACGTGGCGATTCGTGTAGCCATCGCTAGAGCGTGCTGCACAGGGTCGGCTATTACGCGGTTAATCCAACCCCACTTTTCGGCCGTGTTTGCATCGATGTCTTCGCCGGCCAGAACAATCTCCATGGCTCGGTGTCGCCCCACAGTGCGAGACAAGCGGGCGGTTCCCCCACCACCGGGAATAATTCCCAAGGGAACTTCAG
>CAIVDG010000088.1 GCA_903904615.1 uncultured Acidimicrobiaceae bacterium
CATGTGTCAAGACACCGGTACCGCCATTGTGAAGGGCAAGAAGGGCCAGTTTGTGATGACTGGTGGCAACGACGAAGAAGCAATCGCACGGGGCGTGTACAACACGTATCTCACCAGCAACCTTCGTTACAGCCAGATGGCGCCGTTGAACATGTACGACGAAAAGAACACGGGAAACAACCTTCCGGCAGAGATCAAGATTTCTGCCGTTGATGGCGACGCATACAAGTTCCTGTTTATGGCAAAGGGCGGTGGCTCGGCCAACAAGAGCTATCTCTTCCAAGAAACCAAAGCGCTACTGAATGAAAAAACTCTGTTGCCGTGGGTGTTCGAAAAGATGATCACTCTTGGCACAGCTGCGTGTCCGCCGTATCACCTTGCCATCGTCATTGGTGGAACTTCTGCTGAACAAGCAGTGGAGACTGCGAAGTTGGCAAGTGCTCGTTACCTCGACTCACTCCCCACTCAAGGAAGTGACTTGGGAAATGGTTTCCGCGACATTGAGCTTGAAGCCAAGATTCTGAAGTTGTCACAACAAACCGGAATTGGCGCACAGTTTGGCGGCAAGTACTTCTGCCACGATGTCCGAGTTATTCGCCTACCGCGTCACGGTGCAAGTTGCCCCGTTGCGTTTGCCGTGTCATGCAGTGCAGACCGACAAGCACTCGGAAAAATCACAAAAGACGGCTTGTTTATTGAGGCTCTCGAGACTGATCCCGCACGTTTCCTTCCCGAAGTGACACATGAAGAACTCAGCGACGAAGTTGTGCAGATTGACCTCACTCAGCCAATGGACCAAATTCGCGCAACACTCAGTAAGCACCCCGTGAAGACACGAGTCATGCTCACGGGCCCCATGGTGGTTGCACGCGACATTGCACACGCAAAGCTAAAAGAACGCCTCGACTCTGGTCAGGGCCTTCCGCAATACATGAAAGACCATTGTGTGTATTACGCAGGACCAGCGAAGACTCCAGACGGCATGGCATCTGGTTCATTCGGTCCAACAACAGCAGGACGCATGGACAGTTATGTATCCGACTTCCAGGCTGCTGGTGGATCGTTTGTGATGCTGGCAAAGGGCAACCGCTCACGCCAAGTGACTGAAGCATGCGATACCTACGATGGTTTCTACCTTGGTTCTATTGGTGGTCCTGCTGCGCGTTTGGCTCAAGACTGCATCACCAAAGTGGAAGTTCTGGAATACGCAGAACTTGGCATGGAAGCAGTGTGGAAGATTGAAGTGCAGGACTTCCCCGCATTCATCGTTGTAGACGACAAGGGCAATGACTTCTTCGATCAAGTTGGTGGCACCGGCACACCAGTGCATCTGCACTAAGAACTAGAGCCATTTCTTTCGTTTGAAATAGATGAATTGAACAGTGGCGATACCAAAGAGAAATACTGCATTGATTTCCCAGGAGTATCGGAAATCATCCCAAGGCGTCACATTGAAGTTTTGGCCGAAGAACCCAACAATCAATGCTGGCAGTAGCAAGATGCTTGCAACTGCACCAAGTCTCATTTGAGCCACTGTCTGGCGTTGTGCCTCTAGCGATTCCAAGCGATCGTAGACAAGCCGAATCTCTCCTTCTAGGTCGGAGCGTTGCGCCTTGATGCTTCGCGCGCGCATTAACAAGTCATTGAACCAAATTTCTTGACGTTGGGTGAATGGCGGACGCAACGAACCATCGGCGTATGGGCCCAATTCGACTTGCCCCGTGACAATCGCCGTGAATGCATTTTTTGTTTCTTCAACCGTTGTCTTCATAGAAAGTATTTCAAACTTCAACAAAGAGGCAGCTTGATGTTTCTCTGACGAGTTAATCGAGTTTGTGTTGATGGCCTCGTCAAAAAGTTCCAATTCCAATTCACTAAGTTCCTCAGCGACACGTAACCGCAATGCCCAGAGAACATTTTCAAGATCTTCAATGACTACTTCAGCGATTTGCACCACAACATCACCAGGCGCATTCTCTGGAACATTGTCGGAGAACTCTTTATCAATGCGAGCTCGTATCTCGTCCAGTCGATGTTTCGGAGCATCTGGTGGTCCCCATAACACCGTGATGGCGGCTTTCTCATTCACAACAAAGTGAACGTTGAAATACTCACTCTTGGCATCAGAAATATCCGTCGGAGTTGCAAACACTCCGAAAACGTACGAGCCGTGCGACTCCACTTTGGGGAAGGGTTCAGAACTTAAACGTTCATCTGCGTGACTCAACCCGCGAAGCGCAGCAGGATGCAGTCTGTGATTGTCACAGGTGCCTTCAAATTCTGTAATGGCGGCAGCTAATTGCTCCGAAGTGGGATGGGTAAGTTGAATGACCTTAAAGTCCTGCATGACTCCTCAGACTATTCGCCAGCGAAACCTGGCCAGTTACCCATGTAGCCAATAAAGAGATCGCTCAAACCTTCGTCCCGCAAAGTGGCACGGGGAACCGGAAGTTCTCGCATTGCAAAATGCGGGTTCTTCTGTGTTTGCAGCGGGAAATCGTGGTTAGTGATTGCTGCACGCCCAACGGCCACCATGTCTGCACCAGAGTCAATAGCTTTCGCCATGTCGTCAGCCGTGTACAACTTGCCGGCTACCGCTAGCCGAACATTTCCGCGCTCGAGGTTCGCAAACACATCAATGAGTCGCTGCTCAGCGAACTCTTCGTCGGCGCCTGTCTTGAAGACATCCCATAAGGACATGTCGATCATGTCGACATTGTTTTCAGCCACAAGTCTCTTGTACACCTCAACGATTTCCGACGTTTTCATTCCGAATCGCTCTGGCGACAAACGGACACCGAGATGGAATTCTGCGCCACATGCTGCACGAATACCTTCGATGATTGAAAACAGAACACGCTGTCGGTTTTCGAATGACCCGCCGTACTGATCTGTGCGTTGGTTGAGATCTTCGTTCAAAAACTGACAAATGAGGTAGTCGTGAGCACCATGCAACTCCACGCCATCGAAACCAGCTTTTTCTGAGCGAACAGCTGCGTCGACGAACGCCTGAATCATGGCTTCCACTTCGCCTGTTGTCATGGCACAGGCACCCATCTTCTCGTCGTCTCCAGCACTCAGTGGTTGACCACCGATGAGGTCTTTCGGCGAGCGACGGCCAGCATGATGAAGTTGAACAATGGCCAGTGAGTTATTGGTGTGAATACCTGCAGCCAACCGAGTGAGACCGTCGAGGTGCTTGTTGTCAAAACAACCA
>CAIVDG010000089.1 GCA_903904615.1 uncultured Acidimicrobiaceae bacterium
AAGAACACTAAAGAAGCTTTGCCCGGCATCTGCTGCGGCAGAGAGGCGACCAGCGGTGGTTAACGACCACGGCGTGTCGTGAAGAGCCGCATCTTTTATTCTGTGCAACTGCAATAGTTCGGTACCGCCGACAAACCATTCGTGTCTATAGACATCTTCGGGGTCAAGTTCAAGCTCTTCAAGAATCATTGACAGCACATCGCTTGTCATGTTCTTGGAGACTTCAAGGCGTACAGCGTTACCAAAGCGACGTCGACGTAACTCGAGTTCCACCATTTCCAACAGGTCTTCTGCTTCTTCACTTTCAATGGAGAGGTCGGTATTGCGTGTCACCCGGAAGATTGATGGGGAGTCTGTGCGCATACCTGGGAACAGCATGGACAACTTGTCTGAAATGACTGCCTCAAGCGGGATGAATCGCTTGTCTCCAAGGTCGATGAATCGGGGAATGGCGTCGGGGACTTTCACACGGGCGAATCGTGTTGTTTCGGTCTCGGGATCAGTAACAAGTACACCGATACTGAGAGCCAAGTTCGAGATGTAAGGGAACGGGTGTGTTGGGTCTACGGCAAGAGGAGTGAGCACCGGAAGAATGTCTTCGGCGAAGTACTGATCCAAGGTTTGTTGTTCGTTGAATGTGAGGTCGGTCACGCTCAGGATGGAGTAGCCCTGAGTGCCGAACTCATTCACCAATGAATTCAGAATCTGGTCACGTTGCGCAACCAACGCAAGTGTTCGCGCGCGAATGGCCAGTAACTGTTGAGTAGGGGTCATCCCATCGAAACTCAAGTTGGTAATTCCGGCTTCCACTCGGTCGTGGAGGGCACCCACTCGGACTTGAAAGAACTCGTCCAAGTTGGAGGAGAAAATGGCGATGAACTTGAATCGCTCCAAAAGCGGCACAGATGGATCCTCGGCAAACGCCAATACCCTGCGATTGAAATCCAGCCAACTAAGTTCGCGGTTGACGAACAAGTTGTTTCCCATATCTCAACAGTACAAACCACAGGCAATATGACCCACGCAGTCCCACAATTCTTCTCAACTGTTTACGGGGAGTTTGGTTTGCTGTTACCTCCAAAGTGGTCAGTCTCATGACCGAATCATCGATCCAGAAGGCTGTTGTGGCCGCTATCGATATTGGTACCAACAGCGTGCACATGGTTCTTGCCGATGTGGATCACTTGGGCTTTCACATCCTCACCACAGAGAAAGAGGTTGTTCGTCTTGGGGCGGGTGTGCAGGGGTTCGATCACCTGGCACCTGAAGCAATGGATCGTGGAGTTTCGGCACTTCGCCGAATGAAGCACATCGCCAACGCCCATGGAGCCAGTGTTCGGGCAGTAGCCACCAGTGCGGTTCGTGAGGCAGACAACGGGGAAGAATTTGTCGACCGAGTAAGGAAAGAGGTGGGCATCGATGTCCACGTCATTTCCGGTGCCGAAGAGGCTCGGTTAATTGCACTTGGTGTTCGCCATTCACTTGGCTTGGCCGACGAGCAAGTTCTCATGATCGATATTGGCGGAGGGTCTACAGAATTCACGGTGTCCAAGGGTCGACGCACGTTCATTTCTCAAAGCATCAAGCTGGGAGCTGTGCGACTCACCGACAAGTTTTTTGTAGAGGGCCTTTCGTCATCTGCTCTGGAGAAGTTACGTGCCTACGTCTCGTCGACATTTGCGCCCCTCGCAAACGACATCAAGCGAACAGGATTCACGCGTGTGGTCGTATCGTCGGGAACCTGTGAAACCATTGCGCGTGTAGCGCTGTTGCGGCGTGGCCGCGATGTTCCTGGCTCCCTCAATGGTCAGTCATTCTCGCGTGCTGAAGTAGATGCTGTGGTGGGGGACATCATTGAAGCAGGCACGTCCTCTCGCATTAGTGACATACCAGGAATTGACCCGAAGCGTTCAGAGATCATTGCTGCGGGTTCTCTCATTTTGCAGGAAGTGTGTCAAGCGCTAAAGATCGCAACTCTTGAGTACAGCGACTTTGCACTTCGCGAGGGTGTACTCATTGATGCAACCGAACAACTTCTTGGACGTCCTACTTCCAAACGAGATGCAGCGCGAGATGGAGTGTTGCGTTTTGCACAACGATGCTCCGTCGATACGCAACACTCAGAGCACGTTGCAAAGTTGTCAGTAGACATCTTTAGGTCACTTCATAGGCACTTTGAACTTGACGAACGACTGATGCCATTACTTGAGGCGGCCGCAATTCTTTCGAATGTTGGCGCATCGGTGTCGTATTCGCGCCACCATCTTCATTCGTATTACATGATTCGTAATGCAGAGTTAGTTGGCTTCACAGATGACGACATCGAACTCATTGCACTTGCCGCTCGCTACCACCGTAAAGGTGCCCCCAAAAAATCCCATGCCGAGTATGCAGCCCTCGATGAGGACAGCCGTCACGATGTTGATCTCATGGCGGGAATTTTGCGTGTCGCAACGGGTCTCGACAGATCGCACGATCAGTGCGTGCGTTCGGTGTCGGCATCAATTCGGGAAGTCAACAATAAAGAGCAAGTACAGCTGAACGTTCGTAGTGAATGCAGCAATCGTGAAGTTCTTGAACTGAATCTCTATACATCGCAAGAGCGCACCGAACTACTTGAGGAGTATCTCGGTTGCGCCGTTGTGTTGAAGGGTTTGTAAAGGTTCTTAGGGCTCTACAACGTTGAAGCCAACGGTGAACGTGTCAAGGTTTCCAAAAATTGTGAGCAGTGCAGCTGGATCGCCGTCGAGGGTGATTCTGCCGGCCTGAATTTCATCCATAAACGTTGTCTCTTGGGTGACCACGGCAACCAATGTGGGGCGGGGCAATGTGACGGTGACTGCTGCGCGCGAATCATGTCGACCGTGAACGTGGAACAGAGTGCGATTCGATAATCCAAGAACCCACTTCTCGTTGATATCGGTGAATGTCCAGTTCACAAAAACTGTTTGCCCGCCAACATCTTCTGACTTCAAACGAACCGCAATTGCATCGAACACTTGCTCAACAGACATGGCACGCAAGAGACCCTTGCCACGACCAGGGCCTCCAGAAAGCTTCGGTGGACCGATACGAAGTTCTTGTGCAGCATTGAGATACGCGTTTCGGAACGTGGCCGATTCGGATTGATAACCAAGTTGTTCAAGGGCATCTGCTTGCAAGTCTCGTGCAGCCGCATTTGTGGGTTCTGCAAACACCAGATGGTTCACCAGTTCTGCCACCCAGCGGTAGTCACCATTGTCGAATGCAGCGTGAGCTTTGGCCAGCAAAGCGTCGGCACCACCAGCAAGATCTACATATCGCTTGCCCGCTTCAACGGGGGGGTACTTCTTCAAGTTGGCGGGGTTGCCGTCATACCAACTGAGATAACGCTGGTACACAGCCTTGGCGTTGTGCACCAAGTCTCCATAGAAGCCACGAGTGTGTTCGTTTGCCAAGAACTCACTAGGCAACTGAAGCAATTCAGCAATTTCAGCTGCAACAAGTCCGTGGTTGGCATGACGCATGGTTTGGTCGTGCATCCACTTGTATAAATCGCGCTGCTTTGTGAGGAAATCATTCAAGTCTTCGTTGCCCCAACGTGGCCAATGGTGTGATGTGAACAGAACATCGGCTTGTGCTCCGAA
>CAIVDG010000090.1 GCA_903904615.1 uncultured Acidimicrobiaceae bacterium
GCCATTGACGTCCAGTTCTAATGCGCTTCCCACCGCAGAGTTCATAACGGCGATGGTTGATTCTGATCCACCTTCAATCTGATCCAGAGTTAAACCTGAACGTGAAACTGCAGATTCCAGAAACTCTCGATCCATGTCATTAAAGACATCCGATGACGAAGAGTCAAAAGTCCATTGAGACTCAATCGCCGGTGCAAGTACGACTGGAAGCGAACGCAACCAACGATTATTCGGCCGAGAGGAATAGTCTCCATACGCCAGCGCTAGAGCTTCATAACGACCCACGATGTCTTTTCGGTCTTCAAGTAAGACTGAATCAAACTCCTCGTCAAGAGAAAAAGGGTTGTTAGCCATTGCCTTGACCATTCAGCTTTGCCGTCAGTTCAGTCACTTGGTTCTGCAGATCGGCAATATCTCTATCGCGACGCTTGATGGAGTCCTCTAACGTCCGCAATGCGTCAAGGAGTCGACGATTGACATTCTCTGCTTCGCGTTTGTATTCATCGCTTCCCATCACACGATGGACGCCCTTGGCCACAATGTCTGTGGTCTTCTCAGCGGTTTTCTTTGTGACCTGCACAGAAGAATCAGCCAAACGCTTGGCATGAGGCTTTGCCTTCTCAACACCGGACTTACCGGCAGCAACTGTTGACTTTGTCAGCCCCCAGACCTTCCCCGCGACCTTCTTTACTTTGTCGTCATCCATGTATTTCTCCCCCATTTTCGCTCCATCATTAATTAACTGAGCCGAGATTCTGAAACTTCCCTCCACAGAGTAGACAGCCGGTGCGTCGCCACTGACACGCCAAGAATGCGGGGCTACCATTGCCCCGTGGCCAGTTCGAACCCAAATCAAAGCCCCAGCAACGCGGCACAAAACAAGAAAACCGTCATTAGAAACGCACGCCTCGTTGACGGCTCGGGCACTCCAGAAACAACCGCCGACGTCACCTTCCAAGACGGCATCATCACCGCCATCGACCCTGCCAAAAAAGCCCCCACTGCTCACGCACACCGCGTCATCGACGCAGACGGCCTTCTCCTCACCCCTGGCTGGGTAGACATCCACACCCACTACGACGCGCAAGCCACATGGGATCCGTGGCTCACACCCTCTAGTTGGCACGGCGTCACCACCGCTGTCATGGGTAACTGTGGCGTGGGGTTTGCACCCGCGCAAGAAGACCGTCACGAATGGCTCATTGAATTGATGGAAGGTGTTGAAGACATCCCCGGCGCCGCAATGACCGAGGGCCTCACATGGGGCTGGCGTTCATTCCCCGAATACATGGACACGCTCGCAGCACAACAACGCGTCATAGACATTGGCACACAAATTGCTCACGGCCCACTTCGCGCATTCGTGATGGGTGATCGTGGCGCAGCAAATGAAACTGCCACGGCAGAAGACATCGCGCTGATGGCCAAGTACGTAGACGAAGCAATGGCACACGGTGCGCTTGGCTTTTCCACTAGCCGCACACCAATTCACCGCAGTAAGAGCGGCGAACTTGTTCCCGGAACACACGCTGAAGAAAACGAAATCTTCGCCATTGCCGAAGCAATGAACAAGCACGGACGTGGCGTGTTCCAATTCGCACCCGAGCACAAAATTCTCCCCACCGATGAATGGCCGTGGATGCGCGAGATGGCAGCCAGAAACCCACACGTCACTGTGAGTGTGAACCTGAATCAAGACGATGCTGCGCCAGACGTATGGCGCACCGTGTTGAAAGAACTCGACCGCGCACAAAATGACGGCCTGAACATCATCGCCCAAGTTGCCGGACGTTCTATTGGTGTTCTCATGTGTTTGGAAGGCAGCTTTCATCCGCTCGCCTTCCATCCGGCGTGGCAACAAGTTGCTCACCTGCCATTGCATGAAAAAGTGAAGGCACTGCGTGACCCAGCA
>CAIVDG010000091.1 GCA_903904615.1 uncultured Acidimicrobiaceae bacterium
CTGCATTGGCGGCGATAACTCCACCAACAGTTCCGTCTGCCCACGGTGCACCCGGCAACAC
This sequence comes from uncultured Acidimicrobiaceae bacterium, assembly GCA_903904615.1. Taxonomy (GTDB): domain Bacteria; phylum Actinomycetota; class Acidimicrobiia; order Acidimicrobiales; family Ilumatobacteraceae; genus UBA2093. Next base: position 62 of record CAIVDG010000091.1, read on the forward strand.
TTCTTCCAATTGCGCATCGGTGAGCTCACTGAGAAGTTGCAGAGATACGGCTCGCGCGCTCGCCCCCAAGGCCACTACCTCGCTCAGTGATTTACCGTGATGTTGAATTTGCCATTCTTCGGTCATGGCGTGCACGGATGCCATTATTTGTTCTCGCGTACGAGGTGAACCGGAGTCATCTGTTGCCAGACCGACCGGGTTCTTGTGACCCGAGAAGTGGCGGCGAATCATGGCGGCAAAGTTGTGTTCAATCAATGCAAGGTGAGCCAGATGGTCGAGTGCTGACCAGAAATTTGAAGGGTCGTGCTCACTGGGCGTGAGATCACCAAACAACTGGTCTTCTGACAACTGTGAATAGGTCTCAAGCAGCCACGCACGATCTTCGTTCAGTTTCTTTTCAATCTCAATGCGATTCATACATACCCCCAACGGCGACCTGCGTACGAGTCTGCCACGGTGAAACGAGGCGAGGTACTCTCACACCATGGCTACAGCACCGGCGCACCCATCCCTTGGCTTCTACACATTGGCTGGCGCCCCTCAATCGCCACGCGACATGCTGGACGAACTAGCCCATGCAGAACGGCTAGGCCTCGGCACCGCCTTCATCTCAGAACGATTCAACATTAAAGAAGCGGGGGCGCTCACCGGTGCTGCCGTTGCCACCACGTCATCTCTGAACATCATTACCGCTGCCACCAACCACACAACGCGCCACCCACTGGTTACCGCGTCATGGGCAAGCACCTTGCATCTCATGTCGGGTGGCCGTTTCAGTTTGGGGCTCGGCCGCGGTATTGAAGCGATGTTCAAGGCATACGGAATGCCCATGGCCACTACTTCCTCACTCGAGGAGTTTGCACATCTCATGCGTCGTCTATGGAACGGCGAAACCGTGATGAATTGGTCAGACATCACGGGTAACTACCCCGTGTTACGCCTAGACCCTGCCTTCAGATTGGAAATTCCACTCAGCATCACGGTGTTCGGACAGAAAACTTTGGAGATGGCTGGCCGTGCGTATGACAACGTCATCTTGCACACTTTCTTTACCGACGAGACAACAGAACGTGCAGTGAAAACCGTGAAGGCATCGGCGGAAAAAGCAGGGCGCAACCCTGACGATGTAAAAGTGTGGTCATGCTTTGCCACAATCGGTGATCACATTGCTCCCGAATTGCGCTTGAAGAAAACAGTGGGTCGTCTTGCCACATACCTTCAGGCCTATGGCGATCTCATGGTGACCACCAACAACTGGGATCCCGCAGTCTTGAAACGATTCAGAGAAGATGAGTTTGTTCGAACATTCCCGGGCGCACTCGATGCAAAAGGAACAACACAAGACCTCGAGCGAGTTGCTCCACTCATCCCCGAAGAATGGTTAGCGCCGTCAGCTCAGGGATCACCCGAACAATGTGTTGCCGCAATTCGAAATCAATTCGCTCTTGGTTGTGACGGCGTGATTATGCATGGCGCAACACCTGCAGAACTTGAACCAATCGTTTTGAAGTTCAGTTCGTAACGAACTAACGAATCCAATGCGAGGCAAGCATTCGAGCCGCCTCTTGTGGTTTTTCAATCATCCACCAGTGACCACAACCGTCAAGCCGTGCCACCTTTGCGCCTACCGCTGACGCCAACTGCTCGTGGGTCTCGTGCGGGCCGGCGTACTGATCGTTCTCAGCAATAATCACCAATCCGCGCTTTGGCTTCTGGCTGACGAACTTCTCCCCAAGGTGACGCATTACTGGCTGTGCAGCATCTCGATACAAACGCACCACACTGTCTGCCATTGCATCATTGATGTGCGGCTTCATTGCACGAGCAACTGATTCACTTATTCCTAAAGCGCCAAACGCAGCGATAAACGAATCAAGATCGAGATCAACGAGACCCTTCATCATTTGCTCTCCAAGCTCTGGCGTTTGCCAGCCCTGGGCTGCATCGTGCCAGACATAGTCATGGTGCAGTAACCCCATGCAGTCGGCAGCCCACGTGCGAACTATCCCGGGGTATTCGGCAAGCACACCGAACACATGACCTGCCCCCCAGTCGTGGCCAACTAAGTCAATGTCACCACCAATTGCTTTCAGTTCGCTTGCCAACCACTGGACATATTCACGTCGCGTGCACGTGAAACCTGCTGGCACAGGAGAGCCGAAACCTGGCGGCGACAACAACACCACATCGGTGATGCGTCGCTCTTGCAGCAACTCCACCAACGGAGACCAAATGTCTGCGCTCTCTGGATTGCCGTGTACAAATACCTTTGTCATCTCTTCTCTTTTCTCTTTGTTTGCAAATACCGTTCGCCAACTGCACGACTCTCAGGGTCATGCACTGCGAAAGCAAAAATGTCGGCATCCGATGCGTAGTCGCGGCTGTGAACCATCTCTTCTAATGCCGCATTAACTTGTTGCTTCGTTGTTCGCAATGCATACGCAGGCTTTGACGCAAGTTGTTCCGCCAATTCTTGTGCTGCTGTCATCACTGTGCCTTTCGGAACAATGGTGTTAATGAATCCCAATGACTTCGCTTCGTCTGCGCCAAACGGACGGCATGTCAGCACCAGTTCTTTTGTTGCTGCAGGTCCAATTTCACGCACCAGACGTGGGATACCACTCCACGTGAGAGGAATGCCAAGGTCAACTTCGGGAATCACAAAACGCGCGTCCTCTTCGGCAAGACGTAAATCACAACTGTTCGCCAGTACTAACCCTCCACCGATGCAGTTCCCCTGAATCGCAGCGATGGTCATGGCATTCATTCCAAAGATCGCCTCGGCCATCAAGCGTCCGATGTCTGCGATGTCACGGGTGGAGTAGTTCGGATCGGGTGTGGAGAATGTGTTGAGGTCGAATCCTGCACAAAAGGAACGCCCCTGACCAGACACCACAACAACCTTCACCTGTTGTTGGCTGTCAAACCAGCGCGCCGCAGCGGCCAGGTCCTGCAAGGTCTGTCGAGACAAGGCGTTCAACTGCGCCGGACGATTGAGTTCTAGCGCACCAATTTCCCCGGAAACCGATACGTCAAGGGTCTCGAACTGGCTCATTTGCATCCCCAATGATTTCGGCCCAAATGCCGTGCCATAAGGTTTAGTCCACGTGGAGGTTGGCTGCAGTAGCCACACC
>CAIVDG010000092.1 GCA_903904615.1 uncultured Acidimicrobiaceae bacterium
ACGGTGCAGTTAACGAAGAGAAGTACCACTGGTTCACCGGCGACGGAATGGTGCACGGCATTCGTATTCGCGACGGCAAAGCCGAGTGGTACCGCAATCGTTGGGTGCGGGAACCAAAACTTTCTCAGCGAATGGGCGAAGTTCCACCGCCGTCTGATTGGCCTGCAGATCACAACACGTTTTCTGCCAATACAAATGTCATTCAGCACGCAGGAAAGACATACGCAATAGTTGAAGCAGGTTCGCCGCCTATTGAGTTGGATTTCGAGCTTGACACCGTGCGCATAACAAACCTCGAAGGCACGCTGCCTATGGCGTTTTCTGCCCACCCAAAGCGTGATCCACGTACGAATGAGCTTCATGTCATGACGTACTGGTGGGGCTGGGGAAATCAAGTGCAGTATGTAGTTGTTGGTGCAGATGGTCGCGTTTCGCGCACTGTAGATATTCCACTTCCTGGTGGTCCAATGATTCACGACATTTCCATCACAGAGAAGTACGCATTGGTGTTCGACTTGCCGTGCGTGTTCAACATTGACGCCGCCGTGAACGGCGCAAGTCTTCCGTACTTCTGGGACAACAATTATGAAGCACGCATTGGTTTGTTGCCTCGCAACGGAAGTGCAAGCGACATCTCGTGGGTCACAATTAATTCGTGTTACTTCTTCCATCCCATGAACTCCTACGACCTGCCCGATGGGCGCGTTGTTCTCGATGCAGCACGTCATCCGCGCATGTTCGACCGCGAACGTCGCGGACCAAGCGAAGGCCCACCCACATTGGTGCGATGGATTCTCGACCCAGCAACAGGTCGTGCAACCGAAGAAGTTCTCGACGATCGCCCACAAGAGTTCCCACGTATTCACGAAGGCCTCATTGGACTACCCAACCGGTACGGCTATTCCGCAGGTATTGCAGAAGGCTTCTCACAAGATGTGTTGTACAAAGCCGACTTGGAGAAGAAAACGTTCACGGCGCGTAACGATGCGGCCCAGTTTGGGTATGGCGAACCTGTCTTTGTTCCGCGCACAGACGCACCGGTCACGGCCGACAACGAAGACGACGGTTACGTCATGGCACTTCGACAAAACTTGGACTCTGGTTTGTCCGAGTTAGCCATTTTTGACTCTCGAGGCTTCACCGATGACCCGGTGGCCGTCGTCCACCTGCCGGTTCGGGTGCCCAATGGCTTCCACGGCAACTGGATGCCCATCAACCAATAGGGACGGGAGAATCAGGACGGGACTTTATTCCCGACCTATCTTGTCGGGAATAGGATTTTTCGCCCTATCCTCAGTCGGAGTAACCGTTCCTATTAGGAGGACATCATGACCGTGCGTCTTGGCGACACCGCCCCCGACTTCACTGCCGCAACCACCCAAGGCACCATCAACTTTCACGAATGGCTTGGCGACTCCTGGGGAGTTCTCTTCAGCCATCCGAAAGACTTCACTCCGGTGTGCACCACCGAGCTTGGTTATGTCGCTCGCATTAAGCCCGAGTTCGACAAGCGCAATGTGAAGGTCATTGGTTTGTCTGTAGACCCAGTTGACTCGCACGAAAAGTGGGAAGCAGACATTGCAGAGACACAGGGAACACCCGTGAATTTCCCCATGATTGGTGATGCAGACAAGAACGTGTCGAACTTGTACGACATGATTCACCCAAACGCCAGCGACACCATGACTGTGCGTTCGGTGTTCATTGTCGGACCAGACAAGAAGATCAAGTTGAGTATTACTTACCCCGCGTCAACCGGCCGTAACTTCGACGAAATTCTTCGCGTTATCGACTCGCTGCAACTCACTGCAAAGTTCAAAGTGGCAACACCAGCTAACTGGACAGATGGCGGCGATGTCATCATCGGTGCAGCAGTGTCTGACGATGAAGCAAAGACTCTCTTCCCACAAGGATGGAAGACGGTAAAGCCGTACCTTCGCGTATTGCCACAACCTAAATAACCTGCATTTCTATTGCCTTTTTGTTCTGTCGGAGTTGGGTCTATGACCTAACTCCGACAGACTTGTTTTATGACCTCCCCCACCCTCACGGTTGCCGCTTCAACAAAGAACGCCACGAAAAAATACGGAAAAGACGAGGGCGTGGTGTACGCACTCAACGATGTATCCGTCGACTTCTACTCCGGACAGTTCACCGCCATCATGGGCCCCAGTGGTTCGGGCAAATCCACACTCATGCATTGCATCGCCGGCCTCGATGAACTCACCGAAGGCACAGCCATCATCGACAATGTTGAACTGTCAACACTCAGCGACAAGAACTTGACTCAACTTCGCCGCGAGAAAATTGGCTTCATCTTTCAGTCTTTCAACTTGGTGCCAACACTCACGGCAGAAGAGAACATTCGCTTGCCACTTATGTTGGGCAACAACAAGGGTGACGAACAGTGGATTCAACGAGTCATCTCCACCGTTCATTTGAACGATCGCCTCACGCACCGCCCGAGTGAATTGTCTGGTGGACAACAGCAACGTGTTGCTGTGGCGCGCGCATTGGCAAGCCAGCCACGAATTATCTTGGCCGACGAACCAACAGGAAACCTTGACTCCACCACCGGAAGTGAAATTCTGAAGTTCATGCGTATGGCTGTTGATGAATTGGGTCAAACAATTGTGATGGTGACGCATGATCCCGTTGCTGCGGCCTATGCCGACCGCATTGTGTTCTTGGCAGACGGAAAAATTGCTGGCGAAATGCTGGAGCCCACTGCTGAAAAAGTCCTCGATCGCATGAAGAGCCTCGGCAACTAATCACATGTTTCGTATTGCACTAAAGAGCATTGTGGGCCGCAAGGCTCGCTTAGTGCTCACCTCACTGGCAGTCATTCTGGGTACAGCATTCTTGTCTGGTACCTCAGTTTTCTCTGCCACTCTCGACCGTACGTTCAACAACTTGTTTGAAGACGTCTTCAAGAACATCGACGGATACGTGCGTTCCACACAAGTAGTGGAAGGCGACTTCGGTGTTATTGAACGCCAACGCATTCCCGCCGATTACGTCGACAAAGTGTTAGCTGTTCCCGGAGTCAGCGATGCCGTTCCGGACATCCAAGCGTTTGCTCGCATTGTTGGAAAAGATGGCAAGCCCATCGGCGCCGACGGTGCAGGCCCTCCAACATTCGGCAGTGTGGCGGTGGAATTCAAGGGTGCACTTTGGACCATTGCTGAAGGCAAATTTCCTAAGGGCCCAACGGAAGTAGCACTTGATGAAGCGTCTGCAGAAAAAGCTGGGTACGTCCTGGGCGACACAGTGAAGGTTGTTGCACAATCTGGTAGTCGCACATTCACCATGGTGGGTATTGCGTCGTACGGAGATGTTCGCTCACCTGGTGGTGCAACGTTTGCACTGTTCGATGTTGCCACGGCAGCTGAGTTTCTTGGCAAGCCCGGTTTTGTGGATGCCATCTTGGTAGTGGGCGACGGATCACGTTCCGATGACGAACTTTCAAAAGACATTGACACCATCTTTGAACCCAGCCAGAAAGTGGAAACACTGACTGGTGCAGAAATCACCAAAGAAACTCAAGACGACATCGGACAAGCATTGTCGTTCTTCAGCATCTTCCTCACCATCTTTAGCGTGATCGCTTTGGGCGTCGGAAGTTTCGTTATCTACAACGTGTTCTCCATTAGTGCGGCTCAAAGACAAAAGGAGAATGCACTTCTTCGCGCTCTCGGTGCGAACAGAGCACAGATCACTCGGTCCATGTTGATCGAGTCACTAGTTGTTGGACTATTTGGTTCATTGCTCGGATTCGTTGGCGGCATCGGAATCTCGAAGTTGCTCTCCGTTGCACTGCCCGCTCTCGGGTTCGACCTGCCAAGCGGCGGACTTGTCATCACCGCGTCAATCCTCATCAACACCGTGGTTGTTGGTCTGATTGTCACGATTTTGTCTGCAGTACTTCCTGCTCGACGTGCCGGCAAAGTTCCACCGCTTGCCGCAATGCGCGCAACAGCAATTGAAACTGCCGGACCAGGTCGAGTTCGGTTGTTGTGGGGACTTGGCTCCATGCTCGTTGGACTCGGCATTATTGGTGCGGTCATTGGCGGCAGTTCCAACAACCTTCTGGGCTTTGGTGTCCTCTTTGTCTTTGTTGGAACAATCGTGATTGGTCCTTCCATTGCACGACCTGTCGCTCTGTTCTTGGGACGACCCGCAGAAACATTGCGGGGTGTCACGGGGCAGATGGCTCGTCAAAACGCAGCACGTAATCCGAAGAGAACATCACGAACGTCAGCACCCGTGCTGATTGGTGTTGCATTGGTGACTGCAGTATCAGCGCTTGCAGCCAGCATTAACGGCCAAATTTCGGACATCTTCACAGAACAGTTCAAGGGCGATTACGCCGTCAACAGCAATGCACAGGGCTTTGGTGGCCTTAGCCCCAACCTTGCAACAACGCTGTCGAAAATTGATGGTGTCAACGATGCTTCCGGAATTGGAACTGCCCTCACAAAGATCAACGACAAGGGTCGCACTCTCATCGTGATCTCACCGTCCACAATTGGTGGCAACTACGACATCGGTCTTGTCAACGCGGACTATTCAGTGCTCGACAAAGACGGAATCCTTATTTCCGAATCATTGGCAAAGCGCGACGACCTGAAGATTGGCTCTGTCATTCCG
>CAIVDG010000093.1 GCA_903904615.1 uncultured Acidimicrobiaceae bacterium
TCATCATTAGTGGTGGCGCACACGGGCTTCACATCGAACACGCAACAACGTTTAATCGTGTGTTACTCGATTTTCTGAAGCGTGCCGAGAGAGTCTTTGTTCCGCACGGCGCAGCAGCAGTGAACGTCTAATGCGCGTCATAGTTGTTGGTGCCGGATTGTCGGGCCTTATGGCCGCACAAGAAATTCATAATGCGGGTCACGAAGTAATTGTCTTTGACAAAGGTCGCGGTGTTGGTGGTCGTTTGGCAACACGACGAATTGATGCGGCAACACTCGATCATGGTGCGCAATTCTTCACAGTTCGAACTAATGAATTCGCAGCACACGTTGATAAGTGGGTGGCGGCCGGAGTTGCACATGAATGGTGCAAAGGTTTCGCCAGCGAAGACGGTCATCCCCGCTATGTGGGTTCACGTGGAATGTCAGGCATTGCAAAACATCTTGCAGAAGGTCTCGATGTTCGCTTAGAGAAGTTGGTGTTCTCACTGGAATGCAGTGACTACGACGTCACGGTAGTTACAGATGACGGCATCAAACACACCTGTGATGCCGTTCTTCTCACCGCACCATTACCGCAATCGTTCTCTCTTCTGTTCGGTGCAGGAATTGAAATGCCCGCCGAGTTGCGCACCATTGATTACGACCGCACGTTGGGTCTTCTTGCGGTGCTCGATTCTCCACACCACAACGTTCCATCTCCTGGTGGACTTCAGTTCCCCGACGATGTGTTCAGCTTCATTGGCGACAATTCAGCCAAAGGAATTAGCCAAACCCCTGCCCTCACATTCCATGCGAATCCGGAATGGAGCCTGCAGCACTTTGAGGATGACCTAGAGACAATTCACTCTCTCCTGCTCGACTCTGCTCGCCCCTGGCTGGGCCAGGCCAAGGTTGTGGAGAGCCAGCCAAAGAAGTGGCGCTTTGCAACTCCTCAGAAATCGTGGCCACATCCCTATTGGGCAGCCCCAGGCGGTCTGGTTGTTCTGGCAGGCGATGTATTTGCGGGCCCCAAAATGGAGGGCGCGGCCCTGAGTGGCTTATCCGCAGCCGCCTACTTGGCATTGCAACTTGAACCCTAACTTTGTGCGCGACTCATCACGGATGAAACACAAGGACGAAACTAGGCCACGGTTGCAAGTAACGCAGCCGTGGCCTCTCTCATTGCTGAGGTAGTTGCGCCGGCTGGCAATGCATCGCACGCGACTTCTGCGTCTTTCACAAACGACTTGGCGTGCTCAATTGCTGTTTGCACTCCACCGTTGGAACGAACAATCTCCAAGACTTTCTCACGCTCGACAGAATCGAGTGGCTTACCAAGAATTGCGTTGAGTTCACTTGCTGCAGCACCACCAGCTGCGAGTGTGTGCAACACGGGAAGCGTGTATACGCCCTCTTCCATGTCGTGACCAGCGGGCTTGCCTAGCTGTTCATCTGTGGCGGTGAGATCGAGAACGTCGTCCACAATTTGGAAGACCATTCCGTATGCAGTGCCGTATGCAGTGAGTGCATCGACGACGGGGCGAGGATGCCCGGCCACCAAGCCACCAATACGTGCAGCGGTTGAGTACAGAGAGGCAGTCTTTCCATTGATGGAAGACAAGTACGCATCGACAGGACGGGCCACGTTGTAGGTGTGGCGCAGTTCAAGAATTTGTCCTTCGCACAACTGACCAATGGTGCGCGCAAGCAGTGCGGCAACTTCGGTGCCAAGACCCGCGGCAATTTCCGACGCTTTTGCCAACAAAAAGTCACCAGCGAGAATTGCTTGCAAGTTGCCCCATTTTGCATTCACAGTGTCCACACCGCGACGAGTTGTGGATTCATCCATCACATCGTCGTGATACAACGATCCCAAATGCACCAATTCGCATGAAATTCCACCCGCAATGGCTTCTTCAGAGGCAGGTCCATCTGTTCCCACTTGGGACGCAACAATGGTGAAAACGGGGCGAAGTCGCTTTCCGCCAGCAGAAATGAGATGCGATGCAATTTCTGTGAGATACGCATCGGGTGTACGCACAGAAGCCAGCAGGGCCTCTTCAACCCGCTGGCGGTCTGAGTCCATTGTCGGCAGGCCGAGCAGCGGAGAAACTGTCACAATCCACAGGTTAGGGGTCTGCGGGGGTCCTGCCTCTCCCACCGATACACTTCACACCAGTATCCACCGATTCAAAACGGGGTGGTCCCATTGTTCGAACGCTTCACAGACAGAGCCCGCCGGGTTGTTGTACTTGCCCAGGAAGAGGCACGTCTCCTCAACCACTCGTACATCGGCACAGAGCACATTCTTCTTGGTCTCATCCACGAAGGTGAAGGCGTTGCCGCGAAGGCACTCGAGTCACTGTCTATTTCTCTTGAAGCTGTGCGCGCGCAAGTTGAAGAAATCATTGGTCAAGGGGGCTCGTCCCCTTCTGGCCACATTCCCTTCACACCACGTGCGAAAAAAGTTCTCGAATTGTCATTGCGCGAAGCGTTGCAACTTGGTCACAACTACATCGGCACAGAGCACATCTTGTTGGGTCTGCTTCGCGAAGGTGAAGGCGTTGCCACACAGGTTCTTGTGAAGTTGGGTGCCGACCTCGGCAAAGTCCGCCAACAAGTCATTCAGTTGCTGTCTGGTTACCAAGGCCCTGCATCAAAGGGTGAGGCTCCAAGCTCTGGTGCCGCACCCGGTGGATCAAAAGAAGAGTCGGGTGAAAAGGGCGGAAGCCAAATTCTCGATCAGTTTGGTCGCAACCTCACTCAACTTGCCCGCGACAAGAAGCTCGACCCCGTCATTGGTCGTCAGCGCGAACTTGAGCGCGTCATGCAAATTCTTTCGCGCCGTACCAAGAACAACCCCGTTCTCATTGGCGAACCCGGTGTTGGTAAAACAGCAGTAGTCGAAGGTCTTGCACAACGCATCGTGTCAGGCGACATTCCTGAAACGCTGAAAGACAAGCAGTTGTACACACTCGACCTCGGCGCACTTGTTGCTGGCTCGCGTTACCGCGGAGACTTTGAAGAGCGCCTCAAGAAAGTCTTGAAAGAAATCAAGACACGCGGCGACATCGTGTTGTTCATCGACGAAATCCACACACTTGTTGGTGCTGGTGCTGCTGAAGGCGCAATCGATGCCGCAAGCATCTTGAAGCCAATGCTCGCTCGTGGTGAACTGCAAACAATTGGTGCCACCACAACCGACGAATACCGCAAGCATCTTGAAAAAGACCCTGCGCTTGAACGTCGTTTCCAGCCAGTGAAAGTGGAAGAGCCAACTGTTGCTCACACCATCGAAATTTTGAAAGGTGTACGCGACAAGTACGAGACGCACCACCGCGTCACCATCACCGACCAAGCGATCGTTGCTGCTGCAAACCTTGCCGATCGTTACATCTCCGATCGTCACCTTCCCGACAAGGCCATCGACCTCATCGACGAAGCAGGTTCACGTTTGCGCATTAAGCGCATGCAAACACCTCCCGACTTGAAAGAACTTGAAACAAAGATCTCTGAGGTTCAAGACGCCAAGAAGAAGGCAATTGAAGAGCAGCGCTTTGAAGACGCCGGTCGTTTGCGCGACCAAGAACGTCAATTCCTTGAAGAAAAGGCTGCGAAAGAAACCGACATCAAGGCACAGGGAATCAACCTGTTCGACGAAGTCGATGAAGAAGCAATTGCTGAAGTACTCAGCATTTGGACAGGTATTCCGGTGTACAAACTCACCGAAGAAGAAACCCAGAAACTTCTCAACATGGAAACCGAACTGCGCAAGCGCTACATCGGTCAGGACGACGCAGTAAAAGCAGTGTCTCAAAGCATCCGTCGTACACGTGCTGGTTTGAAAGACCCACGTCGTCCAAGCGGTTCATTCATCTTCCTCGGACCAACCGGTGTTGGTAAGACAGAGCTCGCAAAGACCCTTGCTGAATTCTTATTCGGTGACGAGCAGGCGCTCATCACGCTCGACATGTCTGAGTACATGGAGAAGCACACCGTCAGCCGTTTGGTGGGTTCCCCTCCCGGATACGTCGGATACGAAGAAGGTGGCCAGCTCACTGAAGCAGTGCGTCGTAAGCCATTCTCCGTTGTGTTGTTCGACGAAATTGAAAAGGCGCACCCCGACGTGTTCAACACGTTGCTGCAAATTCTTGAAGAAGGTCGTCTCACCGACAGCCAGGGACGCAGCGTTGACTTCCGCAACACTGTTCTCATCATGACGTCAAACTTGGGCACCCAAGACTTGCGCAAGGCAAACGTTGGATTCAACAGCGGCGATCAAGCCATGTCATACACACGTATGAAGGACAAGGTCACCGATGCACTGAAGGCGCACTTCCGTCCCGAGTTCTTGAACCGCGTCGACGAAACAATCGTCTTCCACGAGCACGGCATGCCAGAAATCCTGCAGATGGTCGATCTCATGACCAAGCGCCTTGCAAACCAACTCGAGTCACAAGGCCTCGGCATTGAACTCACACAGGGTGCAAAGGAATTCCTTGCAACTGTTGGTTACGACCCACAGTTGGGTGCTCGTCCGCTACGTCGCGCAATTCAGCGCCACGTTGAAGATGCGCTCTCCGAGAAGATCCTCTACAAGCAGTTCAACGCTGGCCAAATCATCGTTGTCGATGCCGAGGACGATCCGGAGAACCCAGGCAAGAAGCACATTGTGTTCCGCGCCGTAGAAGGGTTTGTTGCGCCAAGCGAACCACCACTTGTGGGCGACGCCGACTCCACCGACTAAACAGTCTTTGTGACTTCACTGCGAACCACACTTTCAAGAACTGCTGTTGCTGCTTGTGCAGTACTGCTGTTGTCGTCGTGTCGTGTCGACCAGTCGGTGTCGTTGAAAGTCAACCCAAACGGCTCAGGTTCAGTCACTGTTGTGGTTACTGCCGACAAGAACGTGATAGCCAAGGCGCCGTCACTTGCTCAAGACATTCGCACTGACGATCTGGAGAAAGCTGGTTGGGAAGTTGAGGGACCCACAAAAACAAAGAGTGGTGGTCTTTCAATTGAACTCACTCATTCATTCTCAACACCAGAGGCTGCAACGGCAATATTGGCTCAGGTCAGCGAATCACGTGGACCTCTGCACAACATGCTGGTCACCCGTTCCGGAAAAGACACCAACAGCACGTGGACACTTGCTGGCAAGTTAGAAGTAACGGGCGGCCTCAATAGCTTCATCGATGATGGCGCACTCAACTTGCTCGGCGTTTCTCCCTATGCCGCCGAAGTATCCGAGGCCGGACTCGATCTTGGCGATGCAGTCAGTGTCACATTCTCCGCGCAACTACCGGGCACTATCGATGCCACCACAGGCCTTCAAGACAACGGAACCATCACATGGCGCATTCCCATGGACGGCTCCAAAGTAGACGTGGCAACAACTTCCACGCATGTTGCCGTTGGCTCCAGCATCTCGCGTGTCGCTCGTACTCTTCTTTTGGCATTGCTGGTGTTGTGGCTAGCAGGCACCGCCATTCTGTTGATGTTGGTGTTCAACGCGCGCAATCGTCGCCAACGCACACCCCGCTTGTAATGTCACCGTCGTGGCAAAACTAAAGCTCGTCCATCGTTGCTCCGAGTGCGGAGCTTCCTTCCCTAAGTGGTCCGGAAAATGTCTGGCGTGCGGCGCGTGGAACTCGCTTGTTGAAGACGTTGAGGGCCCCGAAGATTCTCTTGTCACCCTTGCTGCTGGTCTTGCACTAGTTCCCCCGGGCGAAGCCACGCCCATTGGCCAAGTTGACACTCAACAAAGCAATCCACTCTCCACCGGAATTGGCGAACTCGATCGCGTTCTTGGTGGTGGTCTTGTTCCTGGTTCTGTCACGTTGTTAGGTGGCGAACCCGGCATAGGCAAAAGCACTCTGTTGTTGCAACTGTTGGCAAACACTGTGGGCCCCACCTTGTACGTCACAGCCGAAGAAAGTGCACAACAAGTTCGCCTTCGTGCCGACCGTCTTGGCGCAGTGAGTGAACTATTGTGGTTGTTGCCAGAAATGTCTTTGCCCAACATCATTGCGGCAATCGACAAAATTTCGCCATCACTTGTTGTGATCGACTCCATTCAAACTGTTGTAGATCCCGACCTATCTTCTGCACCCGGCTCTGTCGTTCAAGTACGCGGATGTGCACACCGACTCGTGCAAGAAGCAAAGCGACGCAACGTCAGCATCGTCATCGTGGGTCATGTCACCAAAGAAGGCGGACTTGCTGGCCCGCGCGTTCTCGAACATGTGGTCGACACTGTTCTGTCTTTCGAAGGCGAACGCCACAACGCACTGCGTTTATTGCGCGCAGCAAAACACCGCTTTGGGCCCACCAATGAACTGGGTCTATTTGAAATGACCGAAACTGGCTTGGCGGGTGTTCCCGACGCCAGTCAATTGTTCCTCACCGACCGACGCACAGGTGTTCCTGGTTCTGTGGTTGTTCCCACCATTGAAGGTCAGCGTCCACTTCTAGTGGAACTGCAAACACTCACTAACGCTGTCAACTCTGCAGTGCCGGCACGCCGAAGCGCACAGGGTGTCGACTCTGGTCGCTTGTCTATGTTGCTTGCAGTCTTAGAACGTCGTGCACGCATCAGCCTTGCGGGTCACGAGGTGTATGCATCTGTGGTGGGTGGCGTAAAGCTTGGTGAGCCAGCTGCAGACCTTGGCTTGTGTCTTGCACTGGTGTCCGCCATTAGCAATATTCCACTTCCCGCA